>CAMIYN010000035.1 GCA_946403075.1 uncultured Lachnospiraceae bacterium
AAATGAATAACGTAAAATATTATTGATACTATAGGGATAATAGTATAAGGAGAAGTGGCTTCATTTGTAAAAAAAGAATCTACTGAATAAACAATTAAATAACAGAAGATAAAGATAGCACTCTTTTTAGCTTGAAATAAAGCTATAAGAGTGTTTTTGTGATATTCTTTTTTAATACTAAATTATCATTTAAAAAATAAAAACTCTTTACAAAAGTTTAATTTTATGTTGACAAAATCAGAAAATGGAGGTATTCTGAAGATAGTGAAACCCTTATGCCAGAATGATTATAAGATTTTTTGGTAGAAAGATTCAATGAAAGGTGGTGTTTTTGATAGATATAAAAGATGAAATTATACAGAGAATGAAATTATTACATCTACACCCCAATGTAATAAGAGAATTTGAAAAAGAACAAAGGCTAAACAAATCAGAATCACCGCTTGGGTTATTATATTGGCTAACAGATGATGAAATAAAATTAGTGAAAAAGTTTGAACAAGAGCATCAAGATTTAAGTGTATATCATATCTTAAAATCCTTTACAAGAGATTATGGCATTGTATATGACCTGCTATATATATCAAAAGATGAAGAAAAATGGGAAACAGACAGAGAGAATCTAAAATATGGATTAGTAATGTCATATACAGTAAGTGCATTTGCAGAATGTGGTTTAATTAAAATAAAATCCATAAATGGGGGACTTGTCAGAGAATATTAAAAAATATTGATTTAGCAACAGACAAAAACTGGATAAGCAGATAGAGTTGTAGAAGATGATACAGCAGATAAAGATTTAATTAAAGAAATCGATGTAATAAATATATTATATAAATTACAAGAGCAACAACTAAATGAACAAAAGAAAATAGGATTTTGATAGTTCTAATTAACGTCAGGTTTGATTTTGAGGATTTTTAAATAAATAATAATGAAATTTATATATTTGAGGTGAAAAATGAAATTTATAGACAAAGAACACGAAGAATTTTATAAAGAAAAACTAAATGAAATAGGTCAAGAAGATGTATATAGAAAAGCACTTGTATATACATTAGGAATTTGTGAAACTACAAGAGAAAATTTTACAGATATATTTAATATAAAAGAAGGTTTAATCAACAGGGATTCATTACAAAGAGCATATCAAACTAGTACATCAATGAAAGTTACAAGACTTTCTTTTAGTCTTTGGAATAGTAATAGTTACGATAGTGATGAAGATTTAAAAAATGGAATTATATCAACACATTATAACCCTAGTGATATATTCTGTTGTAGTTATGCTCCTTACTTTTACGAAGCAATTAAAATTAGATACCCAGAATACACAGGAAGCGAATAATTTGTGGAAAACATTTAGGAGAAATTAAAGTAATAAATAAATTGTAAGAGATGGAGATTTAAAAGATGAAGTTTATTGAGTATAACAATAACCCCAAGAACAAGAAAACTGGTGACTGTGTAATAAGAGCAATAGCATTTGCTACAAATACTGAATGGGAAAAGATATATTTAGAATTAGCAGAGCAAGGCATTAAAAAAGGTCTAATGTTAAATGACCCCAAAAACTGGAGAGCATACTTAAAAGATTTAGGTTATGATGCTCAAAAGATGCCAAGAAAATTAAATAATAGAAGATATACACTTGAACAATTTTGTGATAATATTGCAGAAGAAAGTAAAACTTATATTGTTAAAATTGCAAGTCATTTAACTGTTGTGAAGAATAAAAATGTATATGATACCTGGAATTGTAGCAGAAAATATGTTGGTAATTACTGGATTATAGAATAAATGAATATACAAGAACAAATTTATATATTACAAGACAGGTTAAGTGAATTACAGAAAACAAAGCAACAGTTAATAGTGAAAAATCAAAAAAAGCAACAAGTAAGTATTATCAATAAACAAATCAAGAATACAAAAAGAAGAATTAGAGAACTGGAAAGAAGTAAAAATATTGAATTTAATTCTGTTACATTTGAAGATGGTAAGGTGATACATAACACAAAATTAAATATAATACAATTCATATTTAATAGTGTACCAGATGCAGAAATAATAAAACATTTACAATTTAGTGGATTTAGACGATATAAGATGAAATTAGTATGGCAGAGATTTTTTAATAGTTCAGGGGTAGTAGCAACAAAATGGATTTTATTTAAAATAAAAGAAATGGAAAGAAAAGAGGTTTTAAATGTGGATATGGATTTAGATGGATATATACAACATTTCGATAATGTATTTGATACGAATCTTTTAGATACAGTAAAGAATAAAAAATTCCCAATGATAGAGATGGCATTTCAGACACTAGAAGATTACATATATGCAAGAAATAAAAATAGTAGGAATCAAAGCGAGAAAATGAAAGCTATACTTAAAGATATAGAAGCAATAAATGATGATAGAGTTTCAAAAATATTTGATAATTATGACAAAATATGTGTAGAAATTGATTTCGATACTAAAAAACAATTACTAACATTCGGGTTCTGCATTTGTTTAGAACAACTAAGAGAATTAAATATGATTAAATAAAAAAGAAACTAATCTATATAACATTTTAGACTAATTTCTTTAAAAAATCTTCTAATAATAAATTAGGTGAGATACCTAAAATCTTTGATATACCAGCTAATTCATAATCTTTTATAATCCTATCACCACATTCTAATCTCTGAAAAGAATTTTTTGGAATATCAATTCCTAAAAGTAGTAACTTTGCAGATAATTCAGCTTGTGATAGATTACAATTTTCTCTATATTTTCTGATAATAGGACCTACTACATTGAGTTTATTATTATACTTAATACTATTCTTCATAATAACATCTTCCCCATAAACGATAAATTTATGTATTGATTTTATTATATTTTTGTTATATTATTGACATCACAGGTGATGTTACTAAAAATATGTTACTATTAAAATATGATTATAAAAAGGAGTAGTAGTAAAATGGAAGAAAAGAAGAAAGTAAATGAAATAGTAAGTAATTATGATGAAAAGGAAATATTAGAAGCATTATTCATAAAAACTGGGTGTAGTATTGATAGATTAAATGAAGTAGTAGATGAGTATTGTATGGAAGATTATAAAAAAGTAGATGACAAAACCTATCATACACCCAATGGTATAATTAAAAAACTTGATACATTTAAAGGAAAAAAAGCATTAGTTGGGGATTATATGGCATCATCATTTTATATCACAGAAATGGTATTAGATAGTTTAGGCATAGAAATAGTAAATGCTAAATCTAGTAATGAAATGTTAAAAAGAATAAAGAATGGTGAACAATATGATGTTATATTTACTAATAATATTTATGGAGATGGAACAGGGCCAGATTTATTAAAGAAATTAAAAGTATTAGATGGATTCACTATACCTGTAATAATACACACAATTTCAGATGAGCCAAAAGAGAAATTTTTAGAACTAGGTTTTGATGGATATTTGCGTAAGCAAATTAGGCAGGATGAAACAATAGATTTACTAAATAAAATTTTTCAACAAAAGTAAATAAAGTATATTTAAAAAAGATGAAGTTTAACCTCATCTTTTTAATTTTGACTAATTAAATAATTAAGATAACTAATTAAATGATTTTGTTTCTCTTTATTTAACATTTGATATTTAGTTATAAATTCATTCACTTCTGTAGATGTATTAGGTGTAGATTTTAATAAAATAGGATTGTCAGTTCTATTTAAAAGATAGTCGGTACTACAATTAAAATAATCTGCAAGTTTTATTAGATTTTCTATATTGGGCTTACTTTGACCAATTTCATAGTGTGATATTACTTCTTGCGATAATTCCATTTCAGTTGAAAGTTTTGTTTGAGTGATGTTTTTCTTTTCTCTAATCTCTTTTAAATTAGTCATTTTAAATGTATTCATATTCATAGATAGCCCCCCTTACTTTATAAACATTATATAAATTATTAGGCTATATACTAGAATGGTAACTAATAAAAATATTAGTAGTACTTGTAAAAATAATTAAAGAGTGTTATACTTGAAACAGAAGAAAATTTAAGAGTTACTGTCAAAATTGATAACATTTTACAAAAGAGGTGGATTTATGAAGTGCTGTAAATGTGGATATGAGATAAAAGAGGGAAATACCTTTTGTACTAATTGTGGAAAAAAGATAGATGTGAATAAAAATGTAAAAAATGATGTAATTCAAACTGATAAAAAGTCCAATAAGATAAAAGGAAAAATAAAAATTAGAGTATGGCATATTATAGTTTTATTTATTGTAATCATTAGTATTATCATTGGTACAATTTTATTAAAGCAAAAAAAGAAAATAAATACTGAATTAGAATTTGAAAATACATATCAGCAAGAACTTAATAATAATGTCGAACAAGTAGTAGAAGAAGTAAAAGAACAGGAAAAAGAGAAGATAGAAATAGGAAAGAAGTATATTTGCTCAACTACTGGTTCAGATGGGTATATTATATTTAATAAAGATAATACAATTGAAATTCAAATTGGAGATGAAGAAACAGAATATTATACATTAAAAGGTACATATACAATAAATAATAATACAATAGATGTTCATATCAATTATGATAGTACATATTTAGTAATTTCAATAGATGAAGATGAAGAAGATGAATTAGACCCAAGTTTTAAGGAATATGATACAGTTATAAAAATACTTAAAGATGGTGAAATTGAATATACAGATGAGTATGAGCAAAAATATATATTTAAACTTGATAGTGCAAAAAAAGAAAATGATAAAGAAAAAAGGGATTTACTACAAAGTATATATGATAAATATCCAGAATTAGAAAGTAAAGATGGATATATTTGTACAGATGGAGAGCAATATTGGATTTTAGATAATTCTGGTAAGAAAGTTTATTTTGATGATTTGGAAAGTTTTGAAAGTGCATTAGTTATAAATTATACAAGTGAAAAAGAAAGTGATAATACCAAAGAGGAACAACAAACTTTTGATAAAAATACAACAGCTAGTAATAACAAAGATGGTAAATCAACAAATACCAATTCAACCAATAGTAAAAAATATATAAATATTCCAAAATTAAATGGGCTAACAGAACAACAGGCAGTTAATGAAATTAAGAAATTAAATGTACCATATAAAATATCATATAAAGAAGATTTAAGTAAAAAAGAAGGAATTGTATTAGACCAAAGTTATCACGATGAAATAATAAAAAACTATAAAGGGGAAATTGTTGCTGTCCATTCAAGAAGCATATTATATGAAGGCGAAACATTATATATTTTTGTAAATAAGTATAAAGAAAGGACAATGACAATAAATTTACATAGAACTTGTTTAATTGGTGCATATATATACAGAAAAAGAGGAAAAGAGATGGGAATCTATGAAAAAATAGATGAACCTTTAAAATTAGTTGTTAAAATAAATGGAGAAGTTTATTTGTCTGATAAATTAACAAACAAGGATTTAGAGGTTGAAAGATATAATTGCACATCAAACAATATTAAATATACAGGAAAGAAGTCACCTAAAATGGAGATTTTGATAAATAATGAAATATTTCAAACTTTTACTGAAAAAGAAATGAGCGATAGATTTTATGATGATGATTACAATGAAAGCGGACAAACTTGGTATTTTGGCTTTACTGAACACGGTGCAGGATAAAAAATAAAGAGAGGGATAAATTATGTATTGTAAAAAATGTAATAATAAAATTGAAGATGGAGAAAAATTTTGTGGAAAATGTGGACAAAAGGTTGAAGTTGAAGATAATTCAAATAATAATAATGTAATAAAGGTTAAATTTAATTATATTATTTATGCAATAGTTACAATTATAATTATTGTTGGTATAGTAGTATTGACGCAAAATATGAAACCTAAACACGAAAGAGTAAATAATTTAAGTGGATATAATACATCTACAAAGCAAGAGAATAAAGGATTTGATGTTGATGTAGTAGAACTTTCTAATGCAATAATTAAGGCACAAAAAGAAATAGATAAAGACAAGAAATATGCATCATCATTATCATCTAAAACTGAAAGTAAAAAAGATGAGGTAACAGGTAAAGAGGCCTTATTGTATTCATTAGAATATGAAAATTCATTAACGATACCACCACTTGGATTAGTAGCAGATAAAGATACAAAAAAGGTTTATAAAATATATGTAGCAATGCCATATTCAAATGGGACTACAATAAATTGGGACGCTTTTGATAAAGAATTAACGATGTTATATGCAGGGTTAAAAATCGTGAATAATGAAGATTTAGGAAAGAATATTCTTTTAATGATAGATAGTTTAAAAAATTATACTTCTGGATTAGAAAAGAATTATTGTTTAAATAATATTTATTTAAACGAATCAGAAACAACAGTTAGCACAAAATATTCGTATGGAAAATATTTAATATTTTCATCAATTAAATTATAGATAAAAAAGATTAAATACAAGAGAAGATAATAATAAGTATTATGCTTCTCTTGTAACATTTTGTGACCAATACTATTTAACTAAAACTAAATATAATATAAAATATAGTTTATGGAAGGTTGATATGGAACAGAAATTATATGAATTAAATGAGAAAGCAACAGAAATATATCACAGAGAATTATACCGTTCATATACAGCTTTATCTTACTTTAGTAAAAGACATATACAATTAAATACCATAGAAGCTTTTAGAATAGGGTATGCTAGTGGACTTTATAATTTATATGAATATTTGAAATGTGATGGTTTTAATGATGATGATATTATAGCCTCTGGTCTAGTTAAGAGACAAGAAGATGGAAGTATTGTTGAAAGATATAGAAATAGAATAATCTTCCCTATTATAAATGAAGATAATAAAATTGTGGCATTTGGTGGTAGAGTAATAGATGATAAATTTAAACCTAAATACTTAAACAGTCCTGAAACAAAAATTTTTTCAAAGGGCAAAAACTTATATGGAATACATAGAGCAAAAAATTATGCAGAAGATGGCATAATATTAGTTGAGGGTTATATAGATGTAATTACTTTAAACAAAGCAGGAATTAAAAATGTAGTAGCTTCATTAGGAACAGCAATATCATCATCACAGATAGAATTGATTAAGAAATATACTAATAAAATATATATAGCATTTGATAGTGATAAAGCAGGAAAAATAGCAACATTAAGAATATTAAAATATCTTGAAGATGAAGATGTAGATGTAAAATTTATTCATTTAAAAGAAGCAAAAGACCCAGATGAATATGTAAATAAATATGGTGTAGAAAAATTTAAAAATTTATTATACATAAGTAAAGAGGAATTAGATTAAGCACCTAGTTCCTCTTTTAACTCTTTCTTGTATTTGTAGAAACTGTTTCTTGATATATCTGCAAGTTTTATACATTCTGCATCTCCCAAAGTTCCATAAAAACTGTTACTATATTTCAAAATCTTCTCTTTGGCATCAATACTTTTTTTAGTAGTCAATTTAGCACCTTTTACTTGGCCTATTCTTTTCCCATTTAATTTTGCTGTTACAATACCTGCTTTTGTATTTCTTTGTAAATCTTTAACTTCTTTCTCTGCTTGTTCAAAGGCTTTTCTAATTTGTGCTTTTGCTAGTTCTATTGTGTATTTATTTAAAGCATCAATAATAGCATTTATAAAAGTATCTGTTGCAACATCTCCTGTATTTAATTGTAAAGCAATTTGATTTTCTAATGCTTTTCTGTATATATCTGTATTGATATAACTCTCTTGCAAAAAGATTAGGTTTATCTTATCATTAAACAATTTCTCATATAACTCACAACCCTCATCTGCATTTCTGCTAAATCTTGATACACTATCAAAAACAAGTGTATCATCTGCCTTAATAATTTTTAATAGTTTTTCAAATTCTTCTCTACCATCTATTTTAGTTCCAGTAAATTTATCCTGCACTATAATTGCATTAGGATAGTATGCTTGTATATTTCTTATTTGTCTTTGGATATTCTGTTTCTTTGTACTAACTCTACAAACTCCATATAGTTGTCTCATTGAAAATTCCTCCTATTCTAATACCAAATCTAACCATCGTCAGATTTACTACCTTAATTATACCTCCATTTTATGCGGTTTTCAAGACATTTTGGTATAATTTTGAATTAGGGTAAATTTGGTATAAATTTTATTTTATGTATCTTGAATAAATAATAATAAAATGTTAGAATGTAAGCATATGGAAAAATTATGGAGCAATTATTGGGGGTATATTTATGACAGAGAAGGAGCAAATGAATTTAGCAAAAGAATTTGCAGAGTTTTGGGAAAATAAAGGCTATGAAAAAGGTCAAAGCCAAACATTCTGGTTACAATTATTAAGACAAGTTTATGGAATAGAAAAACCAGAGGAATTTATAGAATTTGAGGACCAAGTACATATAGATAAGAGTACAGGTTTTATAGATGGGTATATTCCATCAACCAAAGTTTTGATAGAACAAAAAAGTATTACTGTAAATTTAAGAAAAGCAATTAGACAAGCAGATGGTTCATTATTAACACCATTTCAACAAGCCAAAAAATATATTGCAGAATTACCAGTATCACAACACCCTCGTTGGGTTATAACTTGTAATTTCAAATCATTCTTGGTTTATGATATGGACAAACCTAATGGAGAACCAGAAGAAATACTATTGAAAGATTTAAAGAAAGAATATTATAGATTACAATTTATAGTAGATACAGAAAACACTAACTTGAAAAAGGAAATGGAAATCTCTATTAAAGCAGGAGAACTTGTTGGCAGAATATATGATGAGATACTTCCACTATATCGTGACCCAGAGAATAAAGACACTTTAAAAAGTTTGAATATGCTTTGTGTTAGATTAGTATTTTGCCTTTATGCAGAAGATGCAGGTCTGTTTGGCAGACACCAAATGTTTCACGATTACTTGGCTAAATATGATGCAGAAGATTTAAGAGAAGCTTTAATTAAACTATTTAAGGTATTAGATACTAAACTAGAAGATAGAGACCCATATATGAAACAAGATTTAGCACAATTTCCTTATGTTAATGGTGGACTATTTGCAGAAGAAGATATAGAAATTCCTATGCTTACAGATAAAGTTAAAGAACTAATACTATCAAAAGCGAGTGAGGATTTTGATTGGGCAGATATATCTCCTACTATATTTGGTGCTGTATTTGAGAGTACATTAAACCCAGAAACAAGACGAAGTGGTGGTATGCACTATACTTCAATAGAGAACATACATAAAGTTATTGACCCCCTATTTTTAGATGAATTAGAGAAAGAACTTGAACAAAAGATATTAAATATAACTACAACGACAACTATAAAAAAGAATGTAGCAGAATTTCAAGATAAATTATCAAAATTGAAGTTTTTAGACCCAGCCTGTCGGAAGTCGGAAACTTCCTCACGGAAACATATTTATCATTAAGAAAGATGGAAAACAAAGCATTAGAAAAATTACATAATGGACAGATTCAATTTGGAGATAGTAAATTTAACCCAATTAAGGTATCTATAAGTCAATTCTATGGAATTGAAATAAATGACTTCGCTGTAACTGTTGCAAAGACAGCATTGTGGATAGCAGAGAGCCAGATGATGCACGAAACAGAAGAAATATTACATATGAATTTAGATTTTTTACCTTTAAAAAGTTATACGAATATCACAGAAGCAAATGCTTTAATGATAGATTGGAATACTATTATTGATAAAAATGATTTGAGTTATATAATGGGGAATCCACCTTTTTCTGGTTTTGCAAATCAGTCAAGAAAACAAAAAGAAGAATTGATGTCATTATATATTGATGAAAAAGGGAAAGCTTTAAAAACAGCAGGAAAGTTGGACTATGTTGCTGGATGGTATTGGAAAGCATCAGAGTATATACAAAATACTTTAATTAGAGTTGCATTTGTATCAACAGATTCTATAACACAAGGTGAGCAAGTAAATAATGTATGGAAACCTTTATATGAAAGATTTAAAATAATTATTGATTTTGCATATACATCTTTTAAGTGGGAAAGTGAGGCAAATCAAAAGGCTCAGGTTTTTTGTGTAATAATAGGTTTTAGTTTAAATTATAGAGGAGATAAATATTTATATTCATCAGAGAAGAGAATAAAAGCAGATAATATAACACCTAGATTAACTACAGGAAAAAATATATTTATTGAAAGTAGGACAAAAACACTTTGTAATGTACCACAAATGCATAGAGGTAATCAACCTACAGATGGAGGATTTTTAATATTCAAAGAAGAAGAAATGAATGAGTTTATAAAAAAAGAACCTAAATCAATAAAATACTTTAAAAAATATTCTATGGGAGCAGACTTTATAAATGGAAAATATCGTTATTGTTTATGGCTGGTAAATTGTACCCCAGAAGAATTAAAATCTATGCCATTAGTTTTAGAGCAAGTAAAAAAAGTTAAAGAATTTAGAAGCCAAAGTACATTTGAACAAACAAGAAATATGGCTATGACGCCTACATTATTTAGAGAGCAATTTAATCCAAAAAAATTTATAGCAATTCCGAAAGTATCGTCAGGAGAAAGAAGATATATTCCAATAGGATACCTAGATGATTCGGTTATACCAGGAGACAAGTTATTTATGATTGAAAATGCTGAATTATATTTATTTGGAATTCTTACATCAAATGTTCATATGGCTTGGTTAAGAAGTGTTGGTGGTAAATTAGGAAATGGATATTGTTATTCAAAAGCTTTGGTTTATAATGATTTTCCATTTGTTGATTTAAAACCAGAACATAAGAATAAAATAGAGAAAACAGCACAAGCAATATTAGATGCGAGAGCAAAATACCCTAATAGTTCACTTGCAGATTTATATGATGAATTAACAATGCCAGTAGAATTAAGAAAGGCACATCAACAAAATGATATAGCAGTTATGGAAGCATATGGTTTTGACTGGCATAATATGACAGAAAGTGACTGCGTAGCAGAACTAATGAAGATGTATCAAGAATTAGTGGAAGATAATAAATAAAAATAGATATAGTAGTTATTTGAGGTAGTATTATGAATAAGAATGTAGAAATATATAAATGTGCATATGAGTATCTGCTAAAAATTTTGCCAGACAAATTAACTGAAAAAGATTTGGAGAAATATTTTAAAGGTGATAGAGCAAAATTTACATCTTTAAAAGATGTATTTATACAGATTATTCATTCTGCACAAAACTATCAAAGAATGCCTAATGTTATAAAATTTGATGAAAGATATAATGAATTCAAAAGAATATTATATGATTATGATTATAAAACTATTGCAGGTATGACTGTAAATGACTTATATCAGTTATTTAGAGAAGAATTTAATATAACAAGCAAAGATACTAAAATGAACAGTTGGTACAAATGGAGCAAATCTGTTATTGATGCAGCCAAATTTATCAATAATTTTAAAGATGTAGATGACTTTAAACGATTTGTAAAATTATATGATTATAATACAGTTACAAGAATGTCACTTCCCTTATTGATTTCTTCAAAGATAAGTGGCATAGGTTTTGCTCTTGCTTGTGATATGTTAAAAGAATTGGGGTATTTGAATTACCCAAAACCAGATGTACATATTATTGATATTTTTGTACAATTAAATTTGGCTGATGAAAACCCTATAAATGTATTTGAAGCAGTAGTAAAGATGGCAGATGATTGTACTGAATATGATAATAGTGTTACTCCCTACAAAATTGATAAAATACTATGGCTTATATCTTCGGGAAAATTTTATCTTGATGATATAACAATAGGTAGAAATAAAGAGAATTTTATAGCATATATGAAGAATATATTAGATGAGAAAGTGAGTTAACAAAATGACTGATGTTAAAGATGGAATAATTGGTTTTGCAATAGGTGATGCTTTGGGAGTACCAGCAGAATTTAAAAGTAGAGATGAATTAAAAAGTTACCCAATTACTGATATGATTGGAGATGGAACATATAATGTACCAGCAGGAACTTGGAGTGATGATACATCTATGACATTAGCAACTATTCATTCTATAATTGAAACTGGTACAATAGATACAAACGATATGGCAGATAAATTCTTGAAATGGTACAGAAATGGTGAATATACAGCAACAGGAAAAATATTTGATATAGGAAGAACCACAATACAAGCACTTGCGAAATATGAATTAAGATTAGATGATGCAGTTAATTGTGGTGGAAATGGAGAATATGATAATGGTAATGGTTCACTAATGAGAATACTACCTATTGCCTATTACATATATTATAAGCAGATTAAAGATGATAATAAAATATATAAAATTGTACGAGATGTTTCAAGCATAACCCACGCACACGAGATAAGCGTTCTAGGTTGTTATATTTATGTAAGGTATTGTTTATTGCTATTAGATGGAAAAGATAAATTTGAATCATATAATGGCATCAAAAAACTTGATTATAGTATGTTTAGTGAGTATGCTATAAATAAGTACAGCAGAATTTTACAAAATAACATTTCAGATATTCCAGAAGATGATATTTCAAGTAGTGGTTATGTTGTAAGTACATTAGAAGCAGTTATTTGGTTATTTTTAAATGCAGATGATTACAATACTACAATTCTAAAAGCAGTAAATTTGGGACACGATACAGATACGGTTGCAGCGATTATAGGCGGAATACTTGGAATATATTATGGTAGTATTAGCATTAGAGCAAATTGGAAAACAACATTAAAAAAGAATTTGTATATATTAGATTTGTGTAATAAATTTGATAAAGTTATAAATGATAGTGTTTAGGTGATGTATTTAGTGAAATATGAAAAATATTGGCATTACAGATGCTTCAAAATCAAATTTAAGCCACTTTAATATTACAGGCTATGAAATTATATGTTGAAAAAATAGAGCAGATTTAGGTCTGCTCTAATTTTATTGTAAGATATTAGTAAGGAGTATATGAAATGAATTTAAAAGAAGAAATTTTGGATTTTAAAAATGAGGTTACAGATAAAGGTATGTATATGGACACATATTTAAACAAACGTAAAGATTTTATAAATAGAATTGATTCTTATTCTATAAGAAGTATGAAATTTTTTACATATCTATATTATCTGGACTTGATTTCAAAGGAACAATATTTGAATATGAAAGATAAGATTGATAAATCTATGAGATACTATAAAAGTTTGTTATCATTTAATTAAAGGAAAAGCCCTATATTAAGTTATAGGACTTTTTTCTTATTTATTAACTATTTCTTTAAGAGCTTTACCAGCTTTGAATACAGGAGCTTTTGATGCAGGTATTTTCAATTCTTCACCTGTTTGTGGATTTCTTCCTTTTCTACTAGCTCTCTTTCTAACTTCAAAAGAACCAAATCCTACTAATTGGATTTTTTCTCCTTTTTTTAGAGAATCTGTTACAACTTCTATAAAAGCATTTAATGATGCTTCTGCACTTTTCTTTGTTTCTCCTGTTTTTGTAGCCATTGCTTCTACTAATTCTGCTTTATTCACTTTATTTCTCTCCCTTCTCATATTAAATTTATACAAATAATATAATTGAAAAAGTGAGAAAAGTCAAGGAATTATTCACAAAATATGATAAAAGTGTGGATAATAGAAAGTAGTTTATAATGTATTATATGTAATAATATTTATAATTTATCCTGAATAATTTTTCCCCAATTTGTTTAAAAAATTTCCCCAGTTTTAATAAAATTTCCCCAATTTTTTAAACTTATATAAACTTATTTAAACTTACTTAAACTGAACACTAAAATCTTATAAGTATTGGTGGTACTGAATTTTAGTGTTTTTATTTAGAGCAAATAGGGATAGGGAGATTTACTCTAAAAATGAAAAGCTGTGCACTCTTAATCAAATGGTCGGAGGTTCGACTCCTCTATGGCGCACCAAAAAAATAAAGACATTGTAATATTCATTACAGTGTCTTTTTAGTTTATTCATTTTCATTTTTTTGTTGTTTAATATATAGCTTTGTCGCTGACATAGGACTATATACCCCCTCAGGATTTTTTATTGGTGCAAATTCTTCTTCAGGGTTTACACGAAGTAAAGTTATGTTGTCAAAGAATTTGAAAGAATCAAAAATAAATTTCTCAAATTTATATGAATTTGGTTTATTTGGAAAAATTTTCATTCCTTCATCATTTATATATATATTTTTTTTAGATGCCATATGATAAGGTAAATCTATTTTTGAACATTTTTCTAAGGCATTTATTGAAAATATATGACAAAGAATATTTATTTCTCTATATAAATATTTATCATTTATTTTTGCGTTTGTTAATTCTTCCGTTATTCTTTCATATCCAAGCATAGAAGGCTTTCCATTTTTTCGACAAAAAACCCAATCTTTTGAATAAGCATCTGTTTTAAAGATGGTTTTTGAACCAATTTGTGTATTATTATTAACTGTTAATCCTAAGAATAATGGATCTGAAATATCAGCTAAAATATTATCTATGCCAGATATAAAAATCCATTTAATATTTTTTTGCTTCATTATTTCAATTAAGTTATTGTTATATAAAGACTCAAAAATATCTCCGTTTCCATTTGAACCCTCTTGTACTCTATAGGGTTCTGATAGTAATATATTGCCATCAAAAGAAATAAGTGGCAAATGATTTTGTGTGAAAAAGAAAATATTATCTTTGTTTAACCCGAAATAATTTTTTTTATCAAAAAATGCTATTGTATCAGCATTATTCTCTTCACTAGTCATTATATACCAAGGAATGTTTATTTGATACTTTTCATTTGCTTCAGTAATTTTTATTGCTAAAATTTCAAATAATGATTTTTTTTCTGGATACAAATTAAGTTCAAAAGTTCCTTTAGGACCTTTATGACCTAATCGAGTGCCCTGTCCACCAGCCATTGTAACTATTGCATAAGCATTTTGTTTTAAAATACTTTCACCAATATCAATTAATTCCGATTTTTCTTCGTCTGAGAAATCCTCTTTAATATAATAATCTAATGGACTTATAACCTCATCAGAAGGAATAGAAAATCCTTTTAGATTGCTATATAAATTATTTATGAGATCAAAATCAAGTGTATTTAATTGTTGTAATAGCTGTTTTTTTTGAAGAGTGTTTAGTTCTTCAAAGAAATTAAGCAAATGTCCTTGATTATATTTATTTAATTTTTTTTGAATACTATCAATATCAATTTCCATATTAATATCCTTTTTTATTGCGAATAATAAATCGCAAAATTTTTCTAGTGCAACTTACAGATGTGTTAAATAATTATTACGACCTAGAAAAATCGAAAGATTTTTCCAAAACAATAAGGTTTATGATTGCGCATATAAGTAATTTCGTAAAAGTATTTCTTTATCAGGAATATCTAAATTTTTAATTTTTTCTACCTCTTTATTTATGTCATAAGGAAGTCTGACTTGTTGAATAGAATATGGTGCAAGCTCTTTAGAGTTAAGATTTCCTTCTAATATAACATATGAAGACATAGTCGAAAAATGTGATAAATCTCTATCTAAATCTGAATTATCAATTTCTATAGGTAGCCCTACACTTCCAGTATTAAATAGTAATTTATTCTTATATCTAAATAAATTTGGTGAATGAATGTGTGCATATCCAACTATATCTGGAGATGGGTCTTGCTCGGTTTTTCCAAGAAATTTAGTGTTTTCAAACATTTTCTCTGGTGCAGTAATTTCGAAATTTTTATAGTCATTTTCTGCATTTGAGTGTAGCGGATTAAATATATGTTTAAGACTGTATGGAGAAGCATGAAAAATCCTTATTAAATGACCACTTAAATAAAAGTCATACGAAAATGGAAGATTTCCTAGGAAGTCTTTATTTTCATCAGATAAACGATCTGTGGTCCATTTTTGCAAAGGAACTATACAATATCCTGGATGTATCAATAAGTGGTCACAATTTCCTCTAACAGTAACCTCACAGTTCTCTCTTATTAAATCGGTTACTTCATTAGGATTTGTACCTTTTATAGCAATATCTCCTAAACAATATATATGTTTAATTTTTCTATTTTTTATATCTTTTAATACTGTTTGCAATGCTGTTAAATTTCCATGTATATCAGCAATTAAAGCAACTTTTTCCATAAACTTCTCCTTGTATTTTTATTATACATCTCTTACAGTTAAATCATGTGCAGAACCCTCTTGAATGCTCAAATTTGAAACAGGTGTTAAAATAGCCTTTTCATGAAATTCTGCTAAATCTTTTGAACCGCAATTTGACATTGTAGATTTTATTTTTTTAATGGTGACATTCATATTTTCTTTTAAAGAACCTGCATAAGGAATATATGAATCAACTCCTTCTACAAAAGACATTTTTTCTGCTTTTGAACCTAGATCATATCTTTGCCAACTTCTTGCTCTTTTTGAACCTTCACCCCAATATTCTTTGAAAAATTCATTATTAATTTTAACTTTTGCAGTTGGACTTTCATCAAAACGAGCAAAATATCTTCCCATCATTACAAAGTCACAGCCCATAGCTAAGGCTAAAGTTATATGATGGTCATGTACAATTCCTCCATCTGAACATATTGGAATATATATTCCGGTTTTTTTTGCATATTCATCACGTGCTTTGGCAACGTCTATTACAGCAGAAGCTTGTCCACGTCCTATTCCTTTGGTTTCACGTGTTATACAAATTGAACCTCCACCAATTCCTATTTTAATAAAATCAGCACCAGCATCTGCTAAATAATCAAAAGCTTCTTTATTTACTACATTTCCAGCACCAATTTTAATTTTGTTATCATATTTATTATGAACCCATTCTATAACTTCTTTTTGCCAAATTGAAAATCCATCAGAAGAGTCTAAACATAGTACATCAGCGCCTGCTTCTACTAAAGCAGGAATTCTTTCTTCATAATCTCTTGTGTTAACTCCTGCTCCAACCATATAGCGCTGTTCATTATCTTGAAGAGAAAGAGGATTTTCTTTGTGTTGTTCATAATCTTTTCTAAACACTAAAGAATTAAGATTTCCGTTTTTTTCAACGATAGGTAAACAATTTATTTTGTGATCCCAAATCATATCATTTGCTTCTGTAAGACTTAAGCCAACTTCAGCAAAAACCATCTTTTCTATAGGTGTCATTATTTCTTCAACTTTTTTATCTAAACTATCTCGAGAAAGTCTATAATCTTTACTTGTGATAATTCCTAAAAGTTTTCCTGTAGCTGTTCCATCTTCTGTTACAGGAATTGTTGAATGGTCACTTTCTTCCTTTAACATTAAAATATCTGCTAAAGTATTTCCTGGTCTTAAGTTCCATTTACTTTTGACAAAGCCTGATTTCGCTTCTTTTACATTTCTAACCATTTGTGCTTGATCTTCAATTGATTGAGACATAAAGATAAATGCCAAACCTCCTTCTCTAGCTAATGCAATTCCCATTTCTTCACCTGAAACAGATTGCATAATAGCAGATACAAAAGGAACATTCAAGTACATTGATGGTTCTTCTCCTAATTTATGTTTTACTAAAGGTGTTTTTAACGAAATTTTATCTGGTGTACATTCTCTTGTTGTTAATCTTGGAATTAATAAATATTCATTAAACGTTCTTGATGGTTCTGTTAAAAATTCTGCCATCTTAAAATACCTCCTTTAATTTTTTCTAATATTATACTATATTTTGTGGTATTTTGTAAAGGTTTATTGGAAAAATGAATTTTCAAAAAAGGTTCTTCAACCAATTAATGTTTAGTATAATAAAACATATTATATCAATTTATAACAAAAAAGTCAAGGTTATGTTAACTATACTAAGGAGTAGATTTTGCAACAATTTCTTCCAATGGTTTATATGTATCTTTTGATAAAAGCTCTTTAGAAATGATTTTGCCATTTTCTTTTGTTATTTTGTAACTGTTTACTATAGCTCCGTCAGCACCTTTTTGTTTCAACTTTTCCTCACCGGAAGACAAAGAAGCATCTTTAATATATTTTGTTTCATAAGGGATTGAGGATATAGTATCAACTTCAATGTTTACCTCTTTTTCATCTTTTTCTCTAATACCATAAATATTGATGGTAGCCATTCCATTACTTACATACACATCTATACGAATAGGATATGTTCTAGTATTTTTAAATTTAAAGTCTTTTGAACCATAGGCAACTGTTGCATCACGACCTGGTTTAACATAAGAGGTTATAAATTGATGGTTAAATCTTTCTGTGACATCTAAGTTTGCACATACAACTGCATTATATAAAGTTGAAGAGATTTGACAAATGCCTCCTCCTAACCCATCTACAACTTGTCCACTTTGATATATTTTGGCTTCTTTGTATCCTGCTTCTATTGAACGAGCACCAACAATTTTATTATAGGAAAATTCCTCACCTGGCATTATAATTGTTCCATCTATCTTTGAAGCAGCTAATTTTAAATTAGTATTTCGATTTTTATTTTTTTCATCATATTGTGTAAAAAATGTAGACAACTCATCTGGAAAAATATTTATTTTTAAATTTTTAAGAGTTGTTTTTGGTTTTGTGTATTTTAATTCAATAGAAATTTCAGTGTTATTTACATTGTCATTTAAAAATTTCTTTGCTTTATTTATATCAAAATCAACGCCTGTTACTTCTGGAAAAACTTTAAACGGGTCTTTTTCAAAGTAAGCATCTTTTTCTTTTTTATATATTTCTGAATGAATCTTATCAATGTCAATTTTATCTGGAGTGACAGTTAGTACAGGGATAGATATAGTAGATTCTTTTGAAGATAGATCTTTTAAGTAATTAAGCAAATTTTGTTTTAAAGCTTCCTTGTCTACAACGATTCCAGCAGATCCTTTTGTGATAATTAAATTTTTATCTTCTATATAATAACCACTCTGTATTAGTTTATTAGGTAAATTTGAAGAGATATCAGAAATTATTGTGTTTAGCATTTTTTCATCTATTTGAAGTTCAATATCAAGGTTTTTATTAAATAGCAGGGTTTTTGCAATTGAAAGATTACTCCTAAATATATTCCCGTTTCTTCCTATATTATAGGCCTTATTTAGAACATTATCTAAACTATAATCTATACTTAAAATAGATAAATCTAGTTTCTTTTCATATTTATTATTTTCAGTTGTATATTCTAAAGTCAATTCCGGAGTGATTTTTTTTGTTATATATTCTGTTAATTTTTTGTTCGCATTCTCCTTTGTCATGTTGGAGATATTAATGCCTCCTATATATATACCTGAAATTATTTTGTTACTTCCAAAATTGAGTAGAGAAAAAATAATAGATAATATGAAAAAGATAATAATTATTAGGACAATTATTAAAATTTTTTTGTTTTTCATTTAATTTTTAATCCTTTCAAAATTGAATTATATATAAAAAGAATAGCATAAAAATTGTTAAAAGTAAAGATTTATGGGACATAGATTAATGTAATTATTTTGTAATAATTCTGTAATGAAAATGTAAAAAACTTTTTTGACAAAAAGTATTGAATATTGTAAAAAAAAATATTATAATGTAAAAAGCAAAAGACAAACAAGGAGATAGTGATATGGAATTAGTAAAGAATATATTTTTTAATACAGACAAATTAATTGAAAATAGTAGTGTTAGAATTTCTTATACAGGAACTTTTTTTCAAAATGGATGTGAGACAGTATATGCTCATTATGGATTTGGGCCAGAATGGAGCAATACTACAGAAGTAGAAATGACAAAAACAGAATTGGGATTTCAAACTGAAATAACAATAACTGAGGGAGAAACATTTAATTTATGCTTTAGAAACGAAAATGGGGAATGGGATAATAATGAAGGACAAAATTATACTTTCCCAGTAGAAAAACCTTCAACAGAATTAATTGTTTTAGAAGATGAGCCTACTTATATAGGTGCTACTAGAAAATTAAGAAGATCTTATATTTGGAGCAAAAAGATAAAACTTGCAGTGTATAAAATTATTACATATTTACCAAAGATAATTTCAGGAAATTACACAAGAAAATCTAAAACAGAAGATAATCAATAAGTTCCTTATTATAATATAATTTTATAAAAAAACGCTATACTAGTGGTATGGCGTTTTTTTATGTTTAGATAAAAAAAGACTGGCAAATATTAATGTATTTGCCAGCCTCCATCAATTGCAATTACTTGTCCTGTAGTAAATTCGTCTTCTACAAGCCATTTTACACATTTAGCTATGTCTTCTGGTTTGCCAATTTTTTGTAATGGAATGTCGTGCTTGATATTGTTTATATCATCTATAGAATATTTTTTATTCATATCTGTATCTATAAAGCCAGGTGCAATGGAATTAACTCTAATATTACTTGGACCTAATTCTTTTGCTAGAGATTTTGTCATTGCATCAATTCCAGCTTTTGATATAGAATAAATACTTTCGCATGATGAACCAACTAATCCCCAGATAGATGAAATATTTATAATACAACCATTTTTGTTGTGAAGCATATTTGGAAGAACTTCTTGTGTAACACAAAATGCAGAATATAGATTTGTGTTTATAACATTTTGCCAATCTTCATCTGTTATATCTTGGAATAATTGTTGGCTATCTATTCCAGCATTATTTACTAATATATCTATTTTCTTATATTTATTTAGAGTATATTCAACTAGTTGTTTAACTTCTTCTCTTTTTGACACATCTGCTTTAAATATATGAATATTATTAAATTCATTTTTTAGCTCTAGTGCTTCTTTTTCAGATTTATTATAGTTTGCAATAACAATATAATCATTTTTAGCAAGATTTTTTGCTATTGCTCGTCCAATTCCACGTGATGCACCTGTAACTATTGCTATTTTTTGTGACATTATAGTTCCTCCTTATCAATGTAATATTTTTTTCTTGATTTTCTTCCATGATTTAAATTTGCGCCCTTATAGGTGCTGGTTAAAGAGTGACAGTTAGGACATAATAAGATTAAATTATCTTCATTATTATTTTTATAATTTCCATCAATATGCTCTATTTCTAAAGGAATATTTTGAGTATACGGATTTACTTTGTTCCATCCACACTTACAGCATGTGTTATTATATTTTTTAAAAAGATATGTTTTTAAATGCATAGAGATTTGATAATTACCTCTCATACCAGTTTCTAATCCTTTTTTCCATCTGTCAATATAATTTTTATATTGATAATCTGCTTGACATTTATTTGAACAATATTTTTTTCTATTTGAAATAATAGAATTACAATTTAAACAATACATATTAAAAATCACCAACTTTTAAAAATAAAAAAAGCCAACAATTAAGAGATATCTCAAAACTATTGACAATATGGAGCCACTTGTCCGATTTGAACGGACGACCTACTGATTCATACCACTACAATTTTCATTGCCATATTAAATATGTTTGCGGTCTGGACTTTCTCTTTGCCATAGTATTAAACCTTAGGCACATCGTATAAAGTCTCTACACTCGAAAATAAATTTTCTAGCTCGGGATTAACATATATAAAACTTAGTCTTCCCCGAATTAGCGATGTCCACTTTATAGGTTTCCCTATAAAGGTGCAAGATAGTTCAAAATAAACTAATGTTTATCTATCCCACAAGTCAGTTGCTCTACCAGCTGAGCTAAAGTGGCGTATTAAATTGGTGACCCCTACGGGAATCGAACCCATGTCTCCGCCGTGAAAGGGC
>CAMIYN010000036.1 GCA_946403075.1 uncultured Lachnospiraceae bacterium
TAATTGTATACTATGTGCTTAGACTAATTGTATACTATGTTACCATACTGTACAGTACCACGAGCCCGTATGCTTATATGAATATATTTATCATTATGAAATAAGGACATAATAAATGAGTAAATTAAAAATAATAATTGGAAACAGCGGACAAGAAAAAATTAATTATATATATAACTATTTCAAAACAAATAGTAGAAATAGTGATGGGACAATAGACTTTTCAAAAAAGTTTTTTTTGATTGTTCCAGAACAAGATACTGCAAGTAAGCAGAGGAAAATGCTTGAAGCTATGAATGCTTACGGTGCTGGAATACTAAATATTGATGTTATTTCTTTTGATAGACTTTGTTATATGGTTTTTGATGAATGTAATATTGACATAAAAAATGAAAAAATGGTAATGGATGATGCAAAAACTATGCTCCTTAGACTTGCACTTATAAATATTAAAAAAAGAAAAATTAAATTGCCATATTTTGAAAAGAGCATAGATAAACTTGGATTTGCAGAAAAATTAATGTCTTGTATGTCTGAATTTTATACTTATGGGATTGATGCAAATAAACTTGAAACAATAGAAAATAAAATAAAAAATGACACTATCCGCGAAAAAGTGAGAGAATTAAAAATCATAAATGATGAATTTATAAAATTGATAAAAGAAAAAAATTTTTATATAAAAGAAGATAAATTAAATCTACTTAGAGATAATATTGAGAATACAAAATTATTAGATGGGGCTATAGTTGCATTTGATGGATTTACTGGCTTTACACCAATACAAAATGAGATTTTTAGTAAAATTTACGATAAAGCAGAAAAAGTATTTGTTACAGTAACGATAAGAGATGTTGAATATGAAAATATGATAAATAAAAAAAATGTTGGGATATTTTCAATTAGTAAAACATTTATAGATGGCTTGGTAAAGGTTTTAGAAGACAAAGGAGAAAAAAAGGATGATTTGTTTTTAAAGGTAGGCGGGATAGAAGTATCGCCCCTACAAAAGTGTCACCCCTATGCTGCTTATGATATTAGATTTTTGGAGAGAAATCTATTTTTATATAACAAAGAAAAGTATGAAAAAGAAGTTTCTAATATAGAGATTTATGCCACAGAAAATGTAAATCGAGAAATTGATTTTTTGATTAAAAAAATTTTTAGATTAACAAAATTTGAAAATTATACATATAATGATATAAAAATCGTAGTGCCATCACTTGATGATTATAGAGATTTATTAATTAGGAAATTTGACGAAAATAATATCAAACTATTTGTAGATGATAAAAATAAGATTTATACTTCTCCACTCATTGAATATATAAATTCAATGTTTGAAATAATAGGAACGGATTTTTCAAAAGATGCAGTGCTTAGGTTTATAAATTCTGGAATATTTGATAAAAATTATTCAAATATCTATTTTTTGATTGATAATTTTATTAGAAAATATAATATAAATGGTTATAATCAGTATAAACAAAATCTCATAAAATATAAAACAAAAATTATAAAGAATTTAAAAACTGGTGGCAAATATATAAATGAAATATCTATGTCAATTGAAAACATTACTGAAACCCTTGAAAATATATTATCCCCAGTTTTTTTGGTGTATGAAAAATATAGAGATAATAAATACAAAATGACTCTTTTAGAATTTGTAGATTGTATAAAGGATTTTTTAGAAGATTCGAAAGTTTTAGAAAATTTTCAAAATTTCCTTTTAGAATTAAAAACTGTAAATGGGGAAAATGACAAAGAATATATAGTATTAAAAGATAATATTGAAATAATAAATAATATATTTGATTTGATAAATGTGATAGCAAAAGATGATAATGAAAAAATAACTATTGATGATTTTAAAAAGATATTTGATTTATCTGTTGAAAACATAAACATTAAAACAATTCCCTATGCAATGGAACAAATTGTAGTAGGAGATGTGATGAGGTCAAGATTTGATGAAGTGAAAGTTTTGTTTTTTTTGGGGATGAATGATACTAAAATTCCATTAAATAGTAAAGATAATAATATAATAAATGATGAGATGAGAAATATTTTTAGAGATGAAGCAGGAGTTATTTTATCTCAAACTATACTTGAAACAGCAATAAATTCAAAGTTTTATCTATATAATATACTCACTAGTCCAAGTGATAAATTGATTTTATCTTATACTAAAAAAAATATCGATGATGAGATTGATTTTAGAGCAAATGTTTTAGATGAAATACAAAATATTTTTGGAAGTGAGAATTTGAAAGAAAAATACCCAAATGATGAAAAAGATTTATATACAATAAATGCTACAAAAAAATATTTGGCAGATAATTTTTATGATATGTATATGACATATAAAAATAATGAAAATCATATAAGTAGTGATGATTTTGAGTTTTATAAAAAAACTTATGACTATATAAAAGAAATAGAAGATGCAAAAGACTTTAACAAATTTAATCATATGATAACAAATAATTTTAAAATGGTATCAGATGAAAACATAAATAAAAATATAATAAGTGCTTTGCAAAAAAATTTTAGAGGAAGTGCGACTGCACTTGAGACTTTTGCAGAGTGTCCTTTTAAACATTTCGCAAAAAATATAATGAGCCTAAGAGATGTTGACAGAGCAGAGATTACAAATATTGATATAGGGAATATTTCACATTATTTTATGGAGTGGCTATTTAATTTAAATAGAGAAATAGAATTTTCAAATGGTGAAAAAAAGATTGTAAAGTATACAAGTATAAAAGAGATGAAGGATACTGAAATAAGAGAGTTGGTAGAGATAGGTGTAGATGAAAACATAACAAAAATTGATAAATTGATGGATGAGACAAATAAAAGTAAATTTATGATTGACCGTATAAAGGATATGATAGAAAAGACAGTCATTAATATGAGAGAGCATTTAAAAGTAAGCATGGAAGCCACAGAAGTTTTTGTAGAATATGGAGCAATGCATTATTTACTTGATAAAGATGCAAATATTTTGAAAGGAAATGAACAAGAACCTTTTTTGGACATTATCGGTAGAATTGATAAAATAGAGCTTTTTAAAAGAGATGATAAAATATATGTAAAAGTTATAGATTATAAAAGCTCTATAAAAGAATTAAAAAATAAGAATATATTGGAGGGGATTGAGATACAACTTTTAGTTTATCTTGATTATTGTTTACATTATCTAAAAAATATAAGTATGGAATATAGTGGTTTTAATGAAGTAATTCCACTAGGTGCTTTTTATAGTCCAATTATGGATAAAATTGATTATATATCTGATTTTAATAGTGAAGTGATAATGGATGATTACAATAATCTTGACTATAACAAATTATCAGGTATTGTTAATGTGTGTGATGGAGTAGATATTATAGATAGCACTTTTGAAGTTTTAGATAAAGATTTCAAATCAAATGTAATTAATACAAAAAATAAAGAAAATTTTAAAAATAAAGAAGAAATAGAAGAGTTATTGCTTGCAGTTAGGAAAAAGATAGTTGATGATTTGAAAAATATTCAAAGTGGTGAAATAAGAGTGAGACCTATAAAAAATGAAGAAAGGGATGCTTGTAAAACTTGTCTATATAAAAATCTTTGTAAATATGAAAATGCTTATGTGGGAGATTTATAAATGGATTTTAACAGTGAACAAAAATTAGCAATATCTGCAAGAGATAAAAATGTTTTGATATCAGCAGGTGCTGGCTCTGGCAAAACAAGGGTTTTGGTAGAGAGAATTATTGAAATGATAAAAAACAAAGAATTAAGTATTAATGATGTGTTGGTTATGACTTTTGCAAGAGATGCGGCAAAAGAAATGAAGAAAAGAATAAAAGATAGTTTAATAGATATAGTGTATCAAACTTATGATACAGATATAATAAATCAGTTATCACTTTTACAGAGTGCAGACATATCAACTATCGATTCTTTTTGCAAAAAATTACTTGATGAAAATTTTTCAAAACTTGCATTAATTGAGCCAAATTTTAGAATTGCAGATGAGAGAGAAATAAATTTGATAAAAAATGAAATAATAGAGAAAGTTTTTGAAGAAAAATGTTTAGAAAAAAAATATAAAATTTTTTTTAAATCATATGTAAGGAGAGATACGGAATTATTAAAAGAAATATTTATATCAGGTCTTTCTTATATGTCGAGTATTCCTTTCCCCTTAGATTATATAGAGGATATTAGTAAAAATTTCAAAACAGAGAAACTTGAAAAATTATATGTAGATATTTTAAGAAATGAATTAAAAATAATGCATAAAACAGTTTTAGATTATTTAGATACGAGTAGTCAAATGTATGAATTTTTAAAAAATAAAAATATTAATAATCAAGATATTGAGAAAGTTAGAGAAAAGATAAATTTTTTATATGAATATCTTGACTATGTAAAAACTAATTTTCTTGTTTGTAGCAATGAAAATTTCATAAATAATATACTTCAAATGGTAGATGTTGAAAAGATAAAATCAAACAAAAAATCAGTAGTTGATTATGCAAAGCCAATGATTTGGGATATGAGAGATGCTTGTAATGATTTGAGAAAGAGAGTCATATTAACTATAAATGCAATAAAATATTTTTTTGGTGATAGAAAAGAAGAAGTTGATAATGATATATTGTATATGGAGTTATTGAAAGACATATATAAAAAAGTAGAAAACAAAAAAATTGAAAAAAATATTCTTGAAATATCTGATTTACAAAAATTCGCACTTAATTTACTATATGAGAGAATAGATGGCAAGTTGCAATTTACAGAATTAGCAAAGGAAATACAAAAAAAATATAAACAAGTTTTTGTAGATGAATATCAGGATACAAGTTTAATTCAAGAAGCAATTATTCGGGCAGTTTCAAATGATTATAAAAATAAAAATGTGTTTTTGGTGGGAGATGTAAAACAGAGTATATATGCATTTAGAAATTCAAAGCCAAATTTATTTATAGAAAAAGTTGAGGATTTTTCTGGAAAATCTAGCTCAAAAAATTTAATGATAGAACTAAACAAAAATTATCGTAGTAGTGTAGAAGTTATAGATTTTGTAAATGAAATTTTCAAAAGGGTAATGATAAAAGATTTTGGAAGTGTTGATTATGAAAAAAATGGACAATTACAATTTGCAAGAGATGAAGAGAAAAATAGATTTAAAAATTTTGATAAAAGAGTAGAGATAAATATATTAAAACACGGCAAAAAAAATGATGATGACAAAAACCCGATAAAATATGATAAAGCAGAAGAGGCGAGATACATAGCAAATAGAATAAAAAAATTGAGAGAGGAAGGATATAAGTATAGTGATATAGTAATACTTAGTAGAGCCCCAATAGCACTTGCAGATATTTATGTAAAAGAATTTAAGATGGCAGATATTCCACTCGTATGCGAGTTAAAATCAGGTTTTTATATAAGTTATGAGATAAGGCTAATGATAGATATTTTAACAATTATTGATAATCCACTAAATGATATTGCATTATCTTCGGTTCTTGCATCAAAAATATATGGTGTTAGCAATAATGAATTATCATTTCTTAGATTAATTTATAAAAAATATAAAGGATTTTCAAATACTTCATTTTTTTCATTATATAATATTATTTCAAAATTTGATGCAAAAAATAATAAACTAGTATTTGATAGTGAAATACAAATAGATGATGCAAGTTATAAAAAAAATAGTGCTGATAAAAATGTAGGATTTACTGAAATTTTGGATGAGTTGAAATTGACAGACGATAGTTTTTTGTATACTGATATAAAAAAAGAATATGATATAGATATAATCAATTTGTCAATAAAAATAAAAAAGTTTTTGGATGACCTTAGATATTTTAGAAGTATAGCAAGATACAAAAGTGTTAGTTCTATTATAAGTATCATATATGAAAAAACTTTACTTTATAATTTTTTTGGAAGTATGAGAAATGGAAATATAAAAATGGCAAATCTTGATATGTTGATAAAGGTCGCAAAAACATATGAAACATCTTCTTATACTGGGTTATATAATTTTGTTAAATATATAGAAAAAATAAAAGAGAGAAAAGAAGATGATGGGGAAGCAAAAGTAATTTTGGAAAATGAAGATGTGGTGAGACTTATGTCAATTCACAAATCAAAAGGTTTAGAATTTCCTGTAGTCATTATGCCAAATCTTGATAAAAAATATAGAGATTTAAAATCAAGTATAAAAATGATTTTTAGTGAAAAATATGGAGCAAGTCTAAACCAAATAAACTACAAAAGAAGATATGAAGCAAGCACCATTAAGAGAGAAGTTGTTATAAATGACAAAAAAAATGAAAATTTAGAAGAAGAAATGAGACTTATGTATGTAGCGACTACGAGAGCCACCGAAAAATTAATATTTAGTTTTAGATTAAAAACTACTGCAAAAAGAAATTTTGATGATGTAAATACCTTGTATCTAAATACTTTTGTGAATGATAAATACTCTATAGGTCAAGTTAAAAATATAAAAAGCTATGCAGAATTTTTGAAAGCTGGGCTTGGAAGTTTTTTTAAACAAAACACTGAAAAAAAGAAAAAAGTAGTTGTAAATATAATTGATAGTGAAATAAGTGGTAGTGAAAGTGTAGATGAAGTTTATGATGATAGTTTTTTTAATGAAAAAATTGATAATAAAAATGCAAATGAGTATTTTGAAAGACTCAAAAATAATATAACAACAAAATATAAAAATGAAATTTTAACAAAATTAAAACCAAAATTCAGTGTATCAGAAATAAAAAAAATAGATACAAAAAATTTGGATGATGAAAAAATACAAAATAAAAATAGTATCATAAAAAATGATGAAGATGTTGATGTGATAAATGATTTGAGTATGGATAGTGAGAGAAGAGATGGGACAGAGATAGGAAATTCATATCATAAATTTATGCAAAATTTTGATTTTACTGAAAATTTTATAAATAATTTTAGTTATATTAAAAATATTGATAAAGATAAAATTAATAATTTTTTAAATTCTACTTTGGGTACAAAAATTAAAACTGCATTTTTGAATAATAACTTATTTAGAGAAAAAAGGTTTATGAAATTATTTGACTATAAGGATATAGTTAATTATAAAATCAGGATAAATGGTGAGACAGATGAATTAAAATATGAATTAGAAAAGATAAAAAACATAGGAGACAAAAAAGTCATAGTGCAAGGTGTAGTTGATGCATTCTACATATATGTGGAAAATGGCAAACCATACATAGATATAGTAGATTATAAAACAGATGGGTTAAATAATAAAAATATTAATAATGATTTTGTAGAAGTTCTAAAAAAAAGATACTCAATCCAGTTGGAAATATATAAGAGGGCAATAAGTGAAATTTCAGGGATAGAGGTTAAAAATAGTTATATATACTCCTTCGCCCTTGATAAAGAAATAAAGTCGTAGGGGCGAAGCACCCCGTGCCCGCAGCAAGACAGTAGAGTTAACCGCAGGGGCGAAGCATCGCGAGCCCTATTGCAAGACAGTAGCAATAACCGTAGGAGCGAACCGCCACGAGCCCGTAGCAAGAAAGTAGCGATAACCGTAGGAGCTGTAGGGGCGAAACAGTGGGAGCCCACCACAAGATAGTAGAGTTAACCGTAGGGGCAAAGTACCCCGTGCCCCAAAGTGTACCATAAAACTATTTGAAAACCAGTAAATTTGTGCTATAATAACTTCATATATTATATATTAAGAGGATTTTGTGGATATATCAGGCTTTCAAAAACTGACTTTATTAAATTACCCTAAAAAGGTAGCTTGTACTTTATTTACTGGAGGATGCAATCTAAAGTGTCCGTTTTGTCAAAATGTAGATTTAGTATATAATGTAGAAAAAGTAGTGCCAATAGATAAGAAAGAAGTTTTTAAATATTTAGAGGAAAGGAGAGGTCAACTTGAGGGGGTCTGTATAACTGGTGGTGAACCCCTACTTCATAAAGACATAAAAGAACTTTTGTATGATATTAAAAACTATGGATATAAAATAAAACTTGATACAAATGGCTATTTCCCTGATTTGCTAAATGAGATAATAAATGAAAATTTGGTAGATATGATAGCAATGGATATAAAGTCAGGATTTAGTAATTATGACATAGTGGCAGGTATCAAAAAAGAGATATGTTATGTAGGAGATATTAATTCTAATATAAAAGATAAATTAAAGGAGTATATAGAAACTAAAAATCCAAACTGGGCGAAAAGCATAAAAATCATAACCAATTCAAATCTTGAATATGAATTTAGGACAACCTGTGTTAAAGGCTTACATAATATTTATGATTTTTATGAAATAAGAGAAATGATAAAAGGTGCAAAACAATATTTTTTACAAAACTATCACACAAATGAACAAATAAAAAATTTACCTTATGAAAGTTTCACAATGGATGAATTAAATAGTTTTAAAAGTGTAGTAGATGGTTATGTAGATTGTATAGAAATTAGAGCCTAAACTCGTAGGAGCGAACCATTGGGAGCCCACCACAAGATAGTAGAGTTAGCCGTAGGGGCGAAGTACCACGAGCCCGCTTGCAAGACAGTAGCGATAGTCGTAGGGGCCGTAGGGGCGAAGCACCGCGAGCCCGAAGCAAGACAGTAGCGATAACCGTAGGAGCGAACCGCTGCCAGCCCATTGTCTAATTAAAATGAATAACAGAAATAAATTAAAATCAAAAAAAATAGTTGATAGATTAAAAAAAGCTTATGGAAAAGAAATACCACTATATTTAAACTATCATAAAAATAAGCCATATGAATTCTTATTTGCAGTAATGATGTCTGCACAATGCACTGACAAGAGAGTAAATATAGTCACAAGAGATTTATATAAAAAATATAAAACATTAAAAGATTTTGCAGCAGTAGATATTTTTGAATTAGAACAAGATATAAAGCCTGTTGGTTTTTATCACAACAAGGCAATTAATATAAAAAAGACAGCAAATATTTTGATAGAACAATATGGGGGAAAAGTCCCTAAAAACAAGGAAGATTTATTGAGATTAAAAGGAGTAGGAAACAAAACTGCAAATGTAGTAATGGGGCATTTATACAATACCCCTGCAATGGCAGTAGACACTCATGTAAATAGGATTTCTAATAGATTATTTGGTCTAAACGAAAAAAATCCAGATAGAGTCGAGGAGATTTTAAAAGAAATTGTAGATAAAAAATATTGGGTTTTGTGGAATACACATATTATAGCTTTTGGTAGAGAGATTTGCACAGCAAAAAATCCAAAGTGTCATAAATGTTTTTTAAGTGATTTGTGTAATAATATATAAGAGGGGAATATGAAAAAATTAAAATTGACAATCAAAAAACTTTTAAGCATAGTGCTCGTAGTATCACTAATTAATTTTGATGGTTTATTTGATTATAAAAAAATCAATTTAGTGTATGCAAATGAGAATGATTTAGTTAGTGAAAATATTAATGTGGAAAATCAAAAAAGTGATGAAACATATATTGATAGTGAGACTACGGATTATGCAACACTTGATACAACGAAAGAAATAGAGCAATTTGGTGTAGAAAACATTGAAGATGAAAAAATAGTTGATAGTGAAAATAATGCTAATATTTATGAAAGTAGCAAGATGAGTGATATAAAAAGTGATGATTTGAAAGATGATAATAAAGATATAGTAGAAGAAAATATTGTTGAACTAACAAATAATATAGAAAGTGATGATGAAGTAAAAGAAACAGATGTAGAAACCGAAACAAATAAAAAAGATAACATTAATAAAAATAGTGAAATTGATGAGATTAATGAAAATGCTGATGTAGATTTTATAATAGATAATAGTATTGATTTTGATAAAAATAAATTGGGAATTAGTACAAAAGAAATTGATATTGATGGTTATAAAGATTTGGATTTGATTGAACAAATTTTAAAGAGTAGCAATAATGTAAAAAAGGAAGATGAAAATATAATTTTAACTGATGATATAATTTTAAAATATCCACTCTATATAAATGGGGATTATAACAAATTATTTTTAAATGGATTTACTATCACTGCCCCAGAAAATTCTTTTGCTATATGGACTAATCAAGAATTTTATTTAGATGGTTCTAGTCCACATAATGAAGATAATGATGATGTTAAAAAAATAGGTTCTATAGTAGGTAATAATTATAAAAATTTTGTGATTTATACAGAATATACAAATGTCTTTATTTCTAATATAAGTATATATGGCTCTAATGTAGGTGGAAACGGCATTTTTTTGGTTGATTCGAATTTAACAATAGATAATGCATATATTTATGGTGGAAAAGGGGAAAGGGTTGATGGCGACATTGGTGGAATTGGTGGAAATGCAATAGTTGTAGATTATAAAACAAATGATTATATTATTGAATATAAAAGTGGCATCATAAAAGGTGGCGATGGTGGTGATGGATACAGTGATATAGCAGAGGGAAGTGGTGGTAGTTCTGTGCAATTAGGAATGCTTCACTATAGTGATAATGAAAATTTGATAGAAGGGGCTTTGGGAGATTATGGTGGTGGAGATGGTGGAGTAGGGATACAATATATAAATCAAACCACAAGTATGTCTTTTATAAATGTTAATGATAATTTGATAATAGGTGGAAGTGGTGGTAATTCTACAAAGAAAAATAAAAAAAGAGAAAAGAAAAAATTGGGTAGTAGCAATTTGCCAACAAGTTTTGATTTGAGAAAACAAACAAATGAAAATGGGGTAGTGCACTCATTAGTCGCCTCACTTCATGACCAAAAGGGAACAGGACTTTGTAATACTTTTACAACAATAGCTACAGCAGAAAATTTTTTGTTAAAAAATCATCCAGAGAAAGTGGAAGAGATGGGATATGCACCAATTTTTCAGTATACAAAAAATTTTCCAACAGAACAAAGAGGAGTTTATACATGGACGGTTAAAGAAAATGATAAAGATGTAGAAAAATCTGTGTCGCTATCAACACTTGGTGTTTACGAAAATGAATTGGATTTGTCAGAAGCACATTTGGCATATTTTTTGAGATATCATACTGATGACCCATTGGGAAATGCAGGTAAGAGTAGTGCTGCACCTAATAAAGCAGGGGTTAGATTTTTTAATGTAGGCTCTACAAAGCATGAAATACCTATGTTTCTCGCTCCATTTAGGCCTATTGTATCTGAAAAAGTTCAATCAAGCCAAGTTATGACTGATGTAATAAATGAAGTTATAAAAAAACAGGCGGAAAGTGGTGGGGATGAATTGAGTGATGCAGAAGAGGGCACAGGAATAGCTATGGGGGATAAGATTTGGACGACTGATGATGTGATAGATAGAAATAAAAATTATGAACCTGCTGTAATATTAAAATCAGCAAAAATTGTGCAGTCATCAGCAAGTAGAAAAAATGAGTTTTTAAATGAGTTAAAAGAAACAGTTTATAAAAAAGGAGCAACTGCCCTAGTTGGGAATTTTAGATATTGGACAAAAAATGAATTTAATTGTGTAGATGGAACTTTTGATGGAGAAAAGAATTCACTTATGAATATACCTGCATATAATAGTGGGGGACATGCAGTCACCGTCATTGGTTGGGATGATAATTACCCTGCAAAAAACTTTAAAGATACTGTATCTAAATATTATTCTAATTATTTATCTGCATATAATTTTTTAGAACCTGAAAACGATGGAGCATTATTGGTAAAGCAAAGCACTAATGGTCCTGCTTGGACTTGGATATATTATGATTCTGTATTTGATGCAAATTGGAATTTTATATCATATGAGTGGATGCTACCAGAGACATATTATGATAATAATTATTATTATGATGGTGGGACAGCCGCTACATATTATCAAACATCTCAAACACAGGTTGATTTTATTAAACTAGCAAATGTATTTGAGATAAAAAATGATAACGAAAAGGCAACCGCTGTATCTTTTGTATCTGCTGATAATATAGAAGTATTAGAAGATAGTGAAAAACCGAGAGTTCAAATATATAAAACAAGTGGTTTGGACAATGCGAAAAAAGAAGGTGATTATTTAGTTGATAAACCTGTTAATTTATTTGAAGGATTAAATTTTATTGAACTTGATGAGGCAATAGAACTTGAAAAAGGTCAGACTTATGGAATATGTATGGATTTTTCAAATGTAGATATGAGTTTACATAAAGAATTTTTTGTAGATGCAACTACTGAATCAGATAAAACTACTTACAACACAACTCCTGCTCATAGAACATATTCATGTGTTAGATTAAAAGTGGGGAATAATGCAGGAAAAAGTGGATGGTCAAGCACTTATTTTAGTGGTGGAGAAGTATTAAAAAATTATAATATTAGAATAAAATTAATTACAAGTAATAATGTAAAAGTAAATTTTAATGCAAATGGTGGAAGTTTTGGAAATTCTGATGTCATAAGTGAGAGAAGACTTTACGGTGAAAAAATTTTAAAAGATACTATCAAAACTCCAACTTATAATGGGTATAAATTTCTTGGATGGAGTGATAAAAATAATTCTCAGACTCCAAATATAAATGAGAATGATATATTTTTATTTAAAAGTGAAAAAACTTATTATGGGGTATGGGAGCCAGAATCTACAGGTGAAAAGTATAAAGCGACATTCAATGCAAATGGTGGAAAATTTGTAGGTGGCACTGAAAGTTATGAGAAAGAATATACAATTGATAGTAATATAAATGCAGGGGATTTGATAGCACCAACAAAAACAGGATATAGGTTTTTGGGATATAGTGAAAATGGGAATAGTCCTGCTACAATAATAGCAGGGAGCAAATGGAATTATACTGAAAATAAAACATTTTATGCAATATGGGAAATAATTAATTATAAAGCAGTGTTTAGTGCAAATGGTGGTAGCTTTGCAGGTGGAAGTGAAAGTTATGAGAAAGAATATACAGTTGAAAGTTATATAAATGCAGGAGATTTGATAGCACCGACAAAAACAGGGTATAGATTTTTGGGGTATAGTGAAAATGGGAATAATCCAACAACGATAACAGTGGGAAGTAAATGGAATTATACTGAAAATAAGACATTTTATGCAATATGGGAAATAATTAATTATAAAGCAGTATTTAATGCAAATGGTGGTAGCTTTGCAGGTGGTACAGAGAGTTATGAGAAAGAATATACAGTTGAAAGTTATATAAATGCAGGGGATTTGGTAGCACCGACAAAAACAGGATATAGGTTTTTGGGATATAGCGAAAATGGAAATAATCCAGCTACAATAACAGCAGGGAGCAAATGGAATTATACTGAAAATAAAACATTTTATGCAATATGGGAAATAATTAATTATAAAGCAGTGTTTAGTGCAAATGGTGGTAGCTTTGCAGGTGGAAGTGAAAGTTATGAGAAAGAATATACAGTTGAAAGTTATATAAATGCAGGAGATTTGATAGCACCGACAAAGTCAGGATATAGATTTTTGGGATATAGTGAAAATGGAAATAATCCCGCTACAATAATAACAGGGACTAAATGGACTTATACTACGAATAAAACATTTTATGCAATATGGGAAATAATTAATTATAAAGCAGTGTTTAATGCAAATGGTGGAAAATTTGCAAGTGGTACAGAGAGTTATGAGAAAGAATATACAGTTGATAGTTATATAAATGCAGGAGATTTGGTAGCACCGACAAAGTCAGGATATAGGTTTTTGGGATATAGTCAAAATGGGAATAATCCAGCTACAATAACAGTAGGAAGTAAATGGAATTATACTGAAAATAAAACATTTTATGCAATATGGGAATTCATAGATAATGAAGAAGAGTCATCCACAGAGCCATCATCAACCGAGCCATCGTCAACCGAGCCAGCACCGACCGAGCCATCGTCAACCGAGCCAGCACCGACTGAGCCGTCATCAACTGAGCCATCATCAACTGAACCATCATCAACCGAGCCAGCACCGACAGAGCCATCATCAACTGAACCAGCACCAACTGAACCATCATCAACAGAGTCAAGTAAAGTTGAACCATCAGAGACAACAAAGCAAGCTTATACATACCAAAGAACTAATAATGGTGGTGGAAGTAGTAGTGGAGGCAAGAATACTATAAATATATTTCGAAGTAGTGGCGATACTGTGGGGCAAGTAGTGCCTAATCAATTGGGAAATAATATTATTTCGCCAATTGATAATCAAACGAGTGTGTTAGTTGCTCCACCAGAGAGTGCAGAAATAAGTGAAGTAGTTAATACATTGCCTAAAGATGATAGTGCAAATACAGCAGTAAAAACAACAAGTGTAAATCAAATAGGAATCAGACTTTCAAAAATGAGTGATGTAATGGCTTGGGGTTATGATATAAACACAAATAATTGGAATCTGACAGTTGTTAATAATGGTGCTTTTGAAAGTATCAAAAATACTTTTTATGTAAATGAGCAAAGTGCTATAACAAATTCAAATAAACTTCCAGATGCTTATTATTTAGATAATAATGGAAATCTCGTGACTGGTTGGATTAAAGATTCAAGTGGAAATAGTTTTTATATGGAGCCAAAACAAGGTTCAGAGTTTGGGAAACTGCAAAGGGGTTGGAAAGAGATAGAGGGAAATTGGTATTATTTTCAAGCAGATGGAAGGTTAGTGAAAAATACAATTACACCAGATGGCTATTATGTAAACGAAAATGGCCTATATATAGAAACTTAAATTTCTAAAAAGTTTTGTTAGCCGTAGGGGCCGTAGGGGCGAACCAGTGGGAGCCCTTTTTGTCTGTATCTAAATGTTGTTATGTCTTTTGTATGGACGAAGTACCACGAGCCCACAGCAAGATAGTAGCGATAACCGTAGGGGCGAAGCATCGCGAGCCCGTCGCAAGAAAGTAGTGATAGTCGTAGGTGCGAACCATCGGGAGCCCGCCGCAAAATAGTAGTGATAGTTGTAGAGGCGAAGCACTGCGAGCCCGTAGCAAGAAAGTAGTGATAATCGTAGGGGCGAAGTACCACGAGCCCGCCGCAAGATAGTAGCGATAACCGTAGGGGCCGTAGGGGCGAAGCACCGCGAGCCCGTAGCAAGATAGCAGTGTTAGTCGTAGGGGCGAAGTACCACGAGCCCGATTTAATAATTTAAATATGATACAAAATAAGTATAAAAAAATCACAATGAAAATATTTAGATAAATTATGGGGAAATTTAAAAGGATAAAAACATCTGAATAACGAGCAATTTATCTAAAACTTTCTATGTAATATATATTATTTATAATTTTTTAAAATTTCATTTTTAAACATATAGAAAAGATTTTTTATAGTAAATAAATGTTTAAATTGTTTATAATGCTTAATATTGTATAAAAATAATTTTTATGTTATATTATATGTATGAAACAAGAATTAATAGATAAATATAATAGAAAATTCAAAAAAGCAACTTTAATGGATGATATGAAGTTTCGTAAAGTTTGTGAATCAAAAGAAGCTATAGAAGAGATACTTAGAGTAATACTTAAAGATAATAAATTAAAGGTAATAGAAGTAATAAAACAGAGTAGTGAAGATGAACCAATATTTCATGGAGTAATACTTGATTGTAAGTGTAAATTACAGACAAAAGAAATAGTAAATATAGAGGTTCAAGTGGCACTTGATGATAATCCTATATATAGGATGAGATACAATGCATCAATTTTAACAGTAGAAAATTCACCAAAGAGTAAATATTTTAAATATAAAGAAATACCTAAATTAATACTAATAATGTTTTGTGAGTTTGATATATTCAAGAATAATAAACCAATATATGAAATAGTAAGGATAGTAAAAGGAACAAAAGTAGTAGCAGAAGATGGTGTAAGAGAAGTATATATAAATTTAAAAGCAAAAGTAGCAGACAAGAGATTAAAGAGTTTATTTAATATAATGACAACAATTGATGAAGTAGATAATAAAGTATTTCCAATATTGTCAAAGAAGAAAGAAGAGATAAATAGACTTTATATAGGAGGAGAGAATAATATGTCAGGGTTATCATTAGAGATGTATAAAGATGGATTAAAAGAAGGTAGAGTAGAAGGAATACAACAGGGAATGCGACAGGGAATGCAGAAAGGAGAAATAGAAGCATTTATAAAAATATATAAAAAAGGTTTGATAAAAGCAATAGAAGCTTCTAAAATGTTAAATATAACTGAAAAAGATTTTTTAGAATTAGTAAAATAAAATTAATTAAAAAAATGGGAAAAAGAATCGACTGTATAGTCGCTTCTTTTTTATTGTATAAATTTAACAGCATTTCAACCATTTAATGCAATAGTGTCACATATATAGATGCAGGATTTAAAATCACAATTGATTTAACAAAATATAAAGATATATCAAATCGTATTCAGTTATGTAGGCTTGATAACAAAAAAATAATATTTGTTGATAAAACATATGTATCAAATAATATATTGTATGGAGATGTATTTAGTGGAGAATATTTTTTAATTGATTCAAATAATTATATGCAATATTTAAATTTATTTTATGAGTAGATATATGAGGAGTAATTTTAATTTTAAAAATTTATTAAATTTATAGATGGAATTTTCACTCTTGACTTAATTTTTTCTATTGTATATAATACGAGCATTGGGGTGTTAGCTCAGCTGGGAGAGCATCTGCCTTACAAGCAGGGGGTCATAGGTTCGAGCCCTATACGCCCCATATATGGCGAGATAGCTCAGTTGGCTAGAGCACGTGGTTCATACCCACGGTGTCGAGGGTTCAAATCCCCCTCTCGCTATTTTTTATTTGAACCATATTGATTATTAAATATGGTTTTTTTAATTAAGAGATGTGGACTCCCAAAGGTTTGCCCCTGCGATTTTTTATTTTTAAAATTTTAAAGAGGGACTATGGTTTTTTCAGATTTATTTTTTTTATATGTTTTTATACCCATATTTTTTATATGTTATAATTTTTTTGAAAAAAACAAAGTTCTTTGTATTTTTTCTTTAATATTTTATTTTTTTGGTGAACCTAAATATATATTGTTATTAATATTTGAAATAATAATTAATTACTATTTTGCGATTAAAATAGAAGATACAGATAATAAAAAAAAGAAATATTTATTTTTAGTATTGGCAATAGATTTATTAATTCTTTTTATATTTAAATATTTAAATTTTATCACGAGAATTCTTTTTGTAGGAGATTTTTCAAAATTTAGGACAAGAATTTTACTCCCACTTGGTATTAGTTTTTATACATTTCAAGCAATTTCTTATGTAGTAGATGTTTATCGTGGAGAAGTAAAGGCACAGAGAAGTTTTAAAAATTTATTTTTGTATATTTCAATGTTTCCACAACTAATAGCAGGACCAATTGTAAGGTATAGTGAAATAAAAAATGATATAGAAGATAGGTATGTGACAAATAGTGAATTTCTATATGGCATATATAGATTTGTTATTGGACTTGGTAAAAAAGTAATTATCTCTAATCAATTAGCAGTTATAGTAAGTAGCCTTTTGGGTGGAGATTTATTTATTAAATCAAAATGTGGACTAATCATTGGAATTTTTATATATATGTTACAATTATATTTTGATTTTTCAGGATATTCTGATATGGCAATAGGGATAGGCTCTGCTATCGGTTTTAAATTTAATGAAAATTTTAATTATCCATTTTTATCAAAGAGCTTGACAGAATTTTGGAGACGGTGGCACATATCACTTGGTAGTTTTTTTAGAGATTATGTATATATTCCACTTGGTGGAAATAAAAAAAATCAAATTTTAAATATAATCATTGTGTGGTTTTTAACAGGAATTTGGCATGGTGCAGATGTAAACTTTTTGCTTTGGGGTGTGTATCTTGCAGTTTTAATACTATTAGAAAAATATTTTATACTTAATATATTAAATGGTTTAAATGAAATTTTTAGTAGGATATATTTTTTAATAATTATATTTTTTAGTTTTGTTTTGTTTTACAATGCAGAAAATTATAGCATTAGTTCATATTTTATGAGTCTATTTGGAAATACACAGTTTATAGACTTGTATACAAAAAATATTTTATTAAATAATATATTTTTGATTGTTGCATCAATTATATTATCTTTTCCAATCAGTAGTTTTATAAAAAAATATGTAATTAATAAATCTACTGAAAATGAATATATTTTTCTCATTGTGAGAGTTTTTATAATATTATTTATATTAATATATAGCACGATACTATTGGTAGGAAATACGAGTAATCCATTTTTGTATTTTAGATTTTAAATTCTATGAATAGGTTAAAGAAAAAAAAATTAAAATTTTTAGAAAAAAAAATATTGATAGGAATATATTTATCAATATCGGTTTTTTTATTGATATTTAAGAGACCTAATACATCACAAATAGAAAATAGAAATCTCGAAAAATTTCCTGATAAGCCTAACATAAAAAGTTTTTTAAGCGGTAAATTTTTTAGAGATTTAAGTATCTGGTTTAGTGATACAGTTCCTTTTAGAGATGATATATTGACTATTTCATACAAAATGAGAGATTTGAATGGCATTGAAACAAAAATTGATATGAGAAAGCTTGAACTCAACGAGAATTTTAATGAAGAGATGATAGCTACAATTAGCACTGCTTCTCCAAGTAGTATGTTTTTACAATTAAATAAAGCAAGTTTGTCAAATGCAAATATAGAGGATACAAAAAAACAAACAGAAGTGTTGGATAATAAAAATTTTTCAATGGAAAAAGGTGTTATCGTATTTGGAGATGGTGATAACACAAGAGCTGTTGATGTGTTCCAGGGTTTTAGAAATGGGGATGAGTTTTATTCTTATACTTTAAATCTATATAAAGAAAAATTTCCAAAGTTAAATATATATTCAATGATAGTTCCAAACTCTGTTGCATATTATTGTCCTGATGAATTAAAAAAATATAGTGCAAATCAAAAAAAATTTATAGATAATTTGAATTCTTTATTTGTAAATGTAGTTAAGATCCCTGTATATGAAACATTATTGGAGCATATGGATGAAGATATATATTTAAGGACTGATCATCATTGGTCCCCACTTGGTGCATATTATGCGGCAAAAGAATTTGCAAAAATAGCAAAAGTTGATTTTAGAGATATTACAACTTATGATCCATTTGAAATAAATAAATTTTATGGTTCGTATTATAGACTTACAGGAATAGAGAGATTAAAAAATGTGTATGAAAAGTTTATTTATTATACACCGAGAAATATAATTTATAAAACAGAGCAGTTTAAATATGTAGTTGATGAAAAAGGAAATCCTATTGCAAAAACGGAATTAAAACAAACTGATTTTTTTCAGCAGTATACAGGTGGTACTCCGAGAGCATATCAAGTATATATGGGTGGAGATAATAATACAACTCATGTAAAGACAGAAGGTATAAATTCTGGTAGAAATCTACTTATATTAAAAGATAGTTTTGGAAATCCTGTGCCTTCCTATTTATTTTTTAGTTTTGATAATATTTATGTAGTTGATTATAGATATTTTTTGGATGATTTAGAAACATTTATAAATAGTAGTCGTATTACTGATATTTTGTTTATTAATAATGTGCAGAGTGCTATGAGAGATAAGGCATCAAAAAATTATAGGAAATTTATAGGAATTAATGAGTGAGATTTATATTTATGGCAATTTCTAATAATATAATTTGCAAAATTTAATTTTTTAAATTATGGGAAATCTTAATAATGGATAGTTTAAAAATTATATTTCTAAAAGGACTAAATAATAAAGGGTATAGGAGATTTTAGGTTAAGAGGTAGGATTTTTAGTGGTTTCTTTATTAAGTAAAGAAAATTTTATAGAGCATTTTAAATGAATTGCAAATTTTTATAGATTTCCTTAATTGTAAAAAATACAAATTTTATGTATAATATATTTAATTGTTGAGGCAAAGCTTTAAAAGTCATAAGCGATATAGTAGTGTTATCCGTAGGGGCGAAGAACCGCGAGCCCGCAGCAAGACAGTAGTGATAATCGTAGGGGCGAAGTATCACGAGCCCGTTTGCAAGAAAGTAGTGTTAATCGTAGGGGCGAAGTACCACGAGCCCGAAGCAAGATAGTAGCGATAACCGTAGTGGCGAACCTTCGGGAGCCCTAAGCAAGATGGTAGTGATAGTGGTAGGGGCGAAGCATCGCGAGCCCGCAGCAAGAAAGTAGAGTTAATTGTAGGGGCGAAGTACCACGAGCCCGCAGCAAGAAAGTAGAGTTAATTGTAGGGGCGAAGCATTGCGAGCCCACAGCAAGAAAGTAGAGTTAGCCGTAGG
>CAMIYN010000037.1 GCA_946403075.1 uncultured Lachnospiraceae bacterium
TGATAATATCAAAGATAAAGATATAAAAAGTTTTAATATTTTCATATGTTTACGACCCCCCCCTTGGGAAATACTATGAAACTCTACCCATAGGGGGCATATTATCATTTGATAGGGGGGGCATGTTTCGTATGAGCAAACTAAAAACCGTAGGGGCGAAGCATTGCGAGCCCTAAGCAAAATGGTAGAGTTAGCCGTAGGGGCGAAGCACCGCGAGCCCGTTTGCAATACAGTAGAGTTAATCGTAGGGGCCGTAGGGGCTAAGTACCACGAGCCCGTTTGCAAGAAAGTAAGGTATGAAATAGAGGTAACCTATCTGAATATAACTCACCCCATACCCATAAAAAAATTTTGAATACAAAAAACTAAAACCATATTTAGTTTTAGTTTATAAATTACCATATCAAAATTTATAAATATATGAATATTTTATTAGTTCTTAAATATCATTTTGAATTAATTCTATTAAAACTATTAATCCTATATTTCAAAAATACTTTTTAACCAATATTTTAAATTAAAATATAATAACTACTAATAATAAACGATTTTTAAAATAAAATTTTTAAAATCACTAAATAATAAAAGTTCCATAGATTTCTCAAATCTAACATCTGCTTTGCACATAATAGGTTTACATTAAGTTAATGATTTTTTTTACTTGCATTTTTTTTATTTTAAATTTTCCAATTTCATTTACATAAATCGTATCAATATTATTACTTGACATTTTTTTATCATGCATTAATAGTTCATAAATCTTATTTTTATTAATTTTACAACTAACTGGCAAATTATATTTAATTAAAACCTTTTTTATCTCATCTCTTACAATTTTAGATGAAAAATATAACATACCGATACCCACAGATTCGCCATGCAAATATTTTCTATTGCAACTCTCTTCTATTGCATGCCCTATTGTATGACCGAAATTTAAGACTTTTCTTGTATTCTTTTCTAATGTATCACTTTCTACGATTTTCTTTTTTAATACTACTGCTCTCTCTATTATACTTCTTATATCTCTTTTTAAATTTTTAGTCCCTTTTATTCTATCAAATAGCTTTTTATCACAAGTTGCTGCAATTTTAATAATTTCAACCAAACCATTATTTATATGTCTATCTGTTAAAGTATTTAATGTTGATATATCTATCAACACTGCCGTAGGTTGATAAAAACTTCCTACTACATTTTTAACATTATAAAAATCTATTCCAGTTTTTCCACCAATTGATGAATCAACTTGAGCTAACAAACTTGTAGGGATATTAAAAAAATCTATCCCCCTCATGTATATACTTGCAACAAATGCGGATAAATCACCGACTACCCCACCACCTATAGCTATTATTGCATCTTTCCTCGAAAAATTATTTTTTAATAAAAACTTTAAGATTTTTTTTACATTAAAAAAATTTTTGCTATCTTCACCCTGTTTTATTTTATAAATATATGGATTTTTACATTTATTTTTTACTACATCAATGTAAATTTGGGGAATATTTTTATCTGTGATTATAAGTACATTTCTATTACAATTAAAATATTTATTTACATTTTTTAATATATTTTCACCAATTATTACATTATAATTTTTAGCTTTTGTTTTTATGAAAATTTTTGTGATTTTTTTATTATTCATTTATATAGTTTCCAGCAATTTTCAATTTATCACAGTAAACATTTAAAGCCCTTATCATATCTTTCGCACTCTCACATCCCATATCACCTTCTATTTCACAAAAGAAAAAATATCTCCACATAAGTGATTTCATAGGTCTACTTCTCAAATTTCTCATATTAAAGCCATGTGCCCCAATTATATCAAGACATTTTGCAAGTGCCCCAGCTTCATTTTTTACTGTAAACACAATAATAAAATTTTTATTTGCGCTGTCAATGTTATAATAATCAGGCATTACTCTTGAAAACGAAGCAAACCTTGTAGTATTAATATTTGAATTATTTATCTGTTCTTTTAAAATACTGAGGCCATAAAGCTTTGCTGTTTCACTACTTGCTATCACTGCTACATTTTTCAATCCACTTTCTTTTAATCTTTTTGCTGCCATAGCAGTGTTTACATCTTCTATTATTTTAAAATTATATTTATTTATAAAATCAGAACACTGTGATATTGCTTGTGGATGTGAAGTGATAGTATCTATGTCATTAAAATTCACTCCACTATTCACAAGTAAATTATGTGTAATATAAACATCACAAATCCTATTTACATATAAGCTTCCAGAAAAAATCAAATCCATAACTTCTCCAACATCCCCAGCATATGAATTTTCTATAGGAAGAATTGCTATGTCATTAGTGCCATTTTCTACTGACTTATATGCTTCACTAAAACTATTTGAACTTATTAAATTATTTGTTTCATACATATTCTTAGCAGCAATATATGAATATGCACCCTCTACTCCACTATATACTACTCTTAATCCAGAAATTATGCTCTCTTGATATTTTTTAGATACTGACATTACATTTTTTATAAAATTTACATAATATGGCTTTATCTCATCAATATTAATATATGATAAATTTTTATTAATTAATTCATCTTCTCTCTTTTTATCAAAAATTGGTATAATGTTTTCTTTTTTGTATAATGCAACCTTTTTTATCAGATCCATTCTTTTTTCAAACATTGATACCATTTCTTTATCAATTTTATTTATCTCTTCTCTAATGTCTTTTATGTCTTCCATTTATCATCTCCAAATATTAAGTTTTGTATTAATATATTTTTTATATTGTATATTCATTTTACTATATATTAAATCGGAAAAATTCATTCTCGCAGCAGTTGGTCGAAAAATTCACCATTACAAACTTATTCAACCATCTTGCATTAGGGCTCGCGATGCTTCGCCCCTACTGCTAACACTACTTTCTTGCTACGGGCTCGCGATGCTTCGCCCCTACGGCTAACACTACTTTCTTGCTACGGGCTCACGGTGCTTTGCCCCTACGGCTAACACTACTTTCTTGCTACGGGCTCGCAATGCTTCGCCCCTACATATTATTAATTCACACCTATTTACCAAGATATGCAGATTTCACTTTCTCATTATTTAAAAGTTCTACACCTTTTCCTTCCATCACGATATTACCTGTTTCAAGCACATAACTATAGTCAGAAATTTTTAATGCCATATTTGCATTTTGTTCTATCAAAAGAATTGTTACACCTTGTTTATTTATTTCTTTTATTATATTAAAAATATTTTTAACTATTAATGGTGCAAGTCCAAGTGATGGCTCATCAAGCATCATAAGTTTTGGCCTTGACATAAGGCTTCTCGCAACAGCTAGCATTTGTTGTTCTCCACCTGACAAAGTCCCTGCTAATTGCCACGACCTTTCTTTTAATATTGGAAACATCTGATATATTTCTTTTATATCATTATCTATATTATCTTTTCTTAGATATGCACCAATTTTTAAATTATCAAAAGTTGTCATATCAGGGAAAATTCTTCTACCTTCAGGACAAAGTGTAATTCCCATTTTTACTATGCTCGATGTATCACTATCCGTTATATCTACATCCTCAAATAAAATCTTTCCTCCACTCGGTTTAACTGCTCCTGCAATACTTCTAAGTGTTGTAGATTTTCCTGCACCATTTGCCCCAATCAATGAAACTATGCTTCCTTTTTTTACATTAAAACTTATTCCCTTAACTGCTCTAATACCACCAAAATGAACTTCTAAATTTGAAACTTTAAGCATTATCACTCTCTCCTAAATAAGCTTTTATAACTTTTTCATTATTTTGAATCTCTTTTGTTGTTCCCTCTGCAATTAATTTACCAAAATCAAGAACATATACCCTATCCGATATATCCATAACCAAATCCATATGATGTTCTATTAATAAAATTGATAAATCATATTTATCTCTTATCTTTCCTATATACTCAGTTAATTCCATTGTCTCCTGTGGATTCATACCCGCAGCAGGTTCATCAAGAAGTAATAATTTTGGTTTTGTAGCAAGTGCTCTAACAATTTCTAATTTTCTCTGCAAGCCATAAGGTAGACTTGATGATATATCATCCTTATACTGCAGCAAATTTTGTGAATCCAATAGCTCATATGCCTCATCAATCATTTTTTTATTTTCTATTACATTTAACATAAATAATTCAAAAAATAAATTTGATTTGTTTCGTAAATGCATAGCTATCAAGACATTTTCAAAAACTGATAATTCTTTAAATAATCTTATATTTTGAAATGTTCTTGAAATTCCCTTTTTAGTTATATATTCAGGCTTTACAGAATTAATCTTTTCACCACAAAACTCAATAACTCCATTTGTTGGTGTATATATACCAGTAATACAATTAAATGCAGTAGTTTTTCCTGCACCATTTGGTCCAATTATTGCTACTATCTCTTTTTTATTAATTAAAAGATTTAAACTATCTATTGCAACAACTCCACCAAATTGCATTGACATAGAAGAAAGTTTTAAAACATTTTCACTCATCTTATTTCCCCTTTCTTCTTTTTTATTCTATTAATAAACATGTTAAATTTATCTACTGTTCGTTTTAAAAATTTGGATATTTCTTTTGGTGATATTTCCTTTCCACCCATTATACCTTTTCTAAAAAATAAAACTATTATCATTAGTAAAATAGAATAAATTACCATTCTAAATCCTGTTCTGAATATTGGTATTTGAATCCCAAAAATATTTTGTGGAGTATCACAAAATCTCAAAACTTCTTTTCCGACATTTACCAAAAAACTTCCAACTATTGATCCACTTATTGAGCCTATGCCACCCAAAACTACCATTAAAAGTATTTCATAAGTTAAATTAATAGAAAATGTTTTTGACTCAATAGACCTTAAATACATAGCAAGTAATCCACCACCTATTCCTGTGAAAAATGAAGAAATAATAAATGACAATTCTTTTGTTTTAAAAATATTTATGCCTACTGACTGTGCAGCAATCTCATCTTCTCTAACTGCTCTAAAATCTCTACCTATAGTTGATTTAATTATAAAAATCATCAAAACAATGCAGATTAAGCAATAAATAAAACATTCCAAACTACTTTTAAAATTTGGTATATTTTTTAAGCCAAAAGAGCCATTAGTAATTCTATTCATATTAATTTTTAATCCTGGTAAATTTAACTGTGGAGTAGCAATCACTGCTCTGATAATCTCTGCAAACCCCAATGTTGCAATAGCGAGATAATCACTCTTTAATCTAAGTACAGGAAAACCTAAAATAGATGCTACAATCGCAGCAGATAATCCACCAATTAGTATTGCTACAACTGGACTGAATTGAATATTTTGTAAAAAATTTGCCACACCATCTACATAATAAACAGATATTTTATCTTCTGGTGATATTGTAAGTATTGCAGTCACATATGCACCTATTGCAAGAAATCCCGCCTGACCTAGCGAAAATAGACCAGTAAATCCTATTGCTATATTCATTGATAGGGCAATTACTGCATACACTAAAGCTTTATTAATTATTGAAATCTCATACCTAAAACTTTTTTCATGAATATCTAAATACACCAAAATCAAAACAGATACAGCTATAATTATTGTGGCAAATATAATATTAATTAATTTATTTTTATTTAACATCTTATCATCCTTACACTTTCTCTATTAACTTCTCACCAAATAAACCAGTAGGTCTAAATAACAACATAATTATTAACACTACAAAAGTAAATGCATCAGAAAAAGTTGAATATCCTGCAGATTTTATCAAATTCTCACATATCCCTATAAAAAAGCCTCCAATTAAAGCACCTGGTATTGAACCTATACCACCAAAAACTGCTGCAACAAAACATTTAAGCCCTGGCAGACTTCCTGAATATGGAAACACTGCACTTCTATTTGAAAAATACAAAATAGAACCTATAGCAGCAAGTGATGAACCTATTATAAATGTCCAAGAAATTGTTTTATTTATTTTTACTCCCATAAGACTCGCTGCTTCATAGTCTCTTGATACAGCTCTCATAGAGAGCCCAACTTTTGTATTTTTTAAAATCCATATCAAAAACAAAACTAATAATATAGCTATAATTGGAGTTATGATATTTGCAAGATTAGTCAAAACTCCAAAAAGGGTTATAGGAGTTTTTAAAAACTCAATTCTTGGATATTGAATAGGTATGGCTGTAAATAAATATGTTGCTAAATTTTGTAATAAGTATGACACACCTATTGCTGATATCATTATTGACATCCTTGGTGCCTCTCTAAGTGGTTTATAGGCAACTTTTTCTATCAAAACTCCAAGTATACAAGTCTCTATGATAGTAATAGGTATAGCAACATAAATAGGCAAAATACTTGCACAAAAAATCATAAAATAGCCAGCCATCATAAATATGTCACCGTGAGCAAAATTTATAAGTCTGAGTATTCCATATACAAGTGTATATCCAATGGCAATAAGAGCATATGCACCACCTATGGATATCCCAATCATAGCTTGTTCTAATAAGTTTAAATTCATATTACACCTTTTTTTATAATAGGGCTCGCACCTTTTGCCCCTACATTTTTATTTTTCGTCTCTACGATTAACTCTACTTTCTTGCTACGGGCTCGCTTAGGGCTCCCAATGGTTCGCCCCTACGGCCCCTACAATTAAACACAACTGTCTAGCTAAGGGCTCCCAATGGTTCGCCCCTACGCCTTTTAAATGTTTTTAATTATAATGTAGTAATTTCTTTAAATACAAATTCTCCATTTTCTACTTCTTTTATATAAGCAGAATTCTTTTTTGCATCTCCATTTTCATCAAATGAAATATCACCTGTTACACCTTCAAATTGTAATTCAGCCAAAGCATTTCTAATCTCTTCGCCATCAAGAGATTGGGCCTTTTCTATTGCCTTATAAACTGCTAAATAAGCATCATACCCAAGTGCAGATACAGCAGGAATTACATCTGGTTGTTTATTTTGAATCAAGTACTCCTTAAATCCATTAACAAATTTCTCACCCTCCATAGTTGCTTTTGATTTATCATCATAGAAAGTTGTAACTACCATACCTTCTGCAGCACCGTGTGCATTATCTATTATTGAACCATTTTCCCAAGTATCACCACCACCAATTTGACAAGTTATACCCATCTCTCTTGCTTGCTCCAAAATAAGTGGGGCACTTGCAATTGAAGATGGAGCAAAAATAAATTGAGGATCTTCTGATTTTATATTTGAAAGAATTGCTCTAAAATCTTGCTCGTTAGGTTGAAATTTTTCTTGACGGACTACATTTATACCCATATTTTGGCAAGCACGAACAAAATAGCTCCCTAGTCCTTCTGAATAATCATCTCCTAATTGTGTGATAACTGCAACTTTATTATATCCGTGATTTTTTGCATAATTAGCCATTACAGTTCCTTGAAATGGATCTAAAAAACAAGCTCTAAAATAATAATCATTTCCATTTGTGACTTGTGGGTTAGTGCAAGAACATCCTATTGCAGGAATATTAGCCTCTGCAAAATATGAACCTGCAGCAATTGAAACACCTGAACCATAACTTCCAATTATAGCAGATACACCTTTTGAGATTAAACTATTTGCCGCATTTACAGCTTCAGTCTTATCTGATTTATTGTCTACTTCTTCTAATACTATTGTATAAGTTGTCCCATCTATATCAATAGTTTTATATAATTGGTTTGCATATCTTATCCCAAGAGCCTCTTGATAACCACCCCCACCATTTTCACCTGTAAAAGGTTCAAAGACACCAATTTTTATAATATCTCCTTTTTCACTACTTCCACATCCAGAAAACATACTAATTGATAAAATAAATACTAAAATTAATGATAAAAATTTTTTTAACTTCATAAATTTCCTCCTATTTTCTGTCCGTGTTTAACGGACAAATGTTAATTGTGTATAGACAAATATATTTTAACATATAAATAAAATTTTACAATAGTAAATTTTATTAAAATTTAATTTTTTTTAATAAGAATTTTCCATCAATAAAAAAACGATACTTTTAAAGTATCGTTTAAATAACTCTTTATTTTAATTAATAATTTAATGGTCTTCTCTCAAAGTATGCTTGCTCATGTTTACATACAGGACAAAGTTTTGGAGCTTCTTTTCCTACATGGACATGGCCACAATTTCTACAAATCCACATCATCTCTCCATTATCAGTCTTAAATACTACATCCTCTTCTAAGTTCTTCAATAATTTTAAGTATCTCTCCTCGTGTTTTGCTTCAACATTTCCTACCATCTTGAATAATGCAGCGAGCTCTTTAAAACCTTCTTCTTCTGCTTCTTTTGCCATCCTTGGATACATACTTTCATGCTCTTCATGCTCGCCCTCTGCAGCATGCTTTAAATTTGTTTTTGTATCAGCAATTCCCTCCAATTCTTTAAACCACAACTTTGCATGCTCTTTTTCATTAAACGCAGCCTCTTCAAATATTGCTGCTATTTGCTCATAACCTTCTTTTCTTGCTACACTTGCAAAATAAGTATATTTATTTCTTGCTTGAGATTCCCCTGCAAATGCCTCCATTAAATTTTTCTCTGTTTTTGTTCCTGAATATTTTGACATTTTATCATCCTCCTATTTTTAAATTATGCTTTCCACAAGCCATGTAAATTGCAATATGCATATACATTTTTTACTTCATCACCTTCACACATTGAAAAACAAATCTTAGGTTCTTTTCCAGCCGTTAAAATTTTTCTCTGATTTCCTTGTTTTGTTTCAAGTGATACCCACTCTATTAAATGTTCTTCGGTCATAGGATGTTCTACTGAACCAACTGTTACTTTTACTTTATTTCCTTCTACAACAAATGTTGGCACATGTTTTTCTGTGGCAGCATCAACAGTGTTAGGAACTAATTCCTTCATAGGTTCATTACAACAAAAAGTATCACAAGATTTTTCTTTTACTATAGCAATAATTTTACCACACTTCTCACATTTATAAAACTTCATAAAACCTCCTAACTTTTTATTTTTTTTAATTATAACATTTTTTTTACAAATTAGCAACTTATACTTTAATTCAAAATAATAAAATTATATAAATATTATTCTATACTAATAGTTATAACTGGTCTTATCCCAATATTTTCTGAATTTACCCTTGTCGATGATAAATACCCCAAGCTATCCACTATTTTAGTCTCATAATTACTATTTCCCATATCCTTTAACCAAAAAGGTACACAATTATTTGCATAATCAAAAAATTCATCAAACTCCAAACCATTTAAAACCAAATCCTTACTGCTCATATCAGTAAAATGTTTTTCATTGTTAAATCCAATTTTTTTATCATCAAACATTAATTTTGCAATTAATTTTTGATTTGGTGCACCTTCTGGATAAACCTGATAAAGAGTCCCAAAAGAATTATTTATAAATCCAAAACAGCTATTTAACAAATCAAGTGTTAATAAACTTATTTTATCACCATCTTCATTTAATAAAATTTTTTCTTTTTCACTTTCATCAAAAATTTTATTATAAAACTCATTATTTAAATAAAACCTTATATCAGATTTATTCCAGTCTGTTGCAGAGTATGACAAATAGTATTTATATATCTCCAAAACATCTTTACTAATTAATGTAGCAGTCTTGTCGGTTTTATCAATCAAAAACCATTTGATTTTTTTATTATTTATGCTTCCAAGTTCGATTACATCAAACGAATCAGCACTAACATCAAATCCATATTCTGATACCATTGTCATATCATTTATTGAATCTTTTACAAAATTTAATTCTGACAAATTATCTGTATATTTTTCATCAGCATTTTGTTTTATGCAAGAAGTAAAAATTAACGATACTAAAATGGCTACTAAATAAATAAAATTTTTAGATTTCAAAATTTTCATAAATTTTACTTGTGATGTTCTAATTTGTGTTCTTCTTCATTTTTTATTTCCCACATTATTAAAAATGTAAGCATACCTCTAAGTAAAATTATAGCTCCAAGTATACCAAGTTCTTCCCATTCTCTAACCACAACAGTTCTCAATACCTCTCCACCCATCTTAAACGATAGAGCAAGAGAAATGCCATGAGCAAGAGTTAATTGACTATCTTGGTTATTTCTAATCCAATAATAAAAACACTTTATTGATGTAAAAACCAATACAAACATTCCTATTAATTCAAGTAAAATTGTAGATAACTCTACAATATTTTTAATAAAATGTTCTAAAATACTAATTATATATTCCATATACCCTCTCTAAATATTTTTTTTAATTCTAACATAGTAAAATTATAATATCAATATACAATCTTTTGATATCTCATATTATAGACACTTATTTTTTAACAACTATACAAATCCAATCATTTTCACAATCTACTTTAAATTCACTAATACCTTTTTTATATAATGAATTGATGACATCATCTTTTTTTTCTTTAATTATTCCACTTAATATTAAAAAGCCACCATCATAAAGTAAATCATAGATATCAATATTTATTAAATCTATTATTATAGGAGCTAAAATATTTGCAGTGATTATATCATATTTATCTTTTTTAATTTTGTTATAAAAAATCTCATCAGTAATTAGATTTCCAAAATAAATTTCAAACTTTTTTAAATCAATATTATTGCAATTAGCATTACTATAAAATGTGTCTTTTATCATATCATCTACATCAATATTTATAACTTTATTAATCCCAAGTTTCATAGCAACTATACCAAGAATTCCAGACCCACAGCCAATATCCAATAAACTTTTTTTATTATATTTTTTTATAATATCTTTTAAATTTTTTATACAAAGTTTTGTAGTCTCATGTTGACCTGTCCCAAAAGCAGAGCCTGGGTTTATTCTTATTTCAGTCCCATTGTATAAAGTATTATCCCAATTAGGTTTAATTACTAAGTCATCTATAAAAATTGGTTTAAAAAACCTTTTCCAATTATTTAAATAATCAATATCATCAATTTTAACAATATCAAATTTCAAATCTCCCATATCCAAAAATTCATTTAAGCTATTTAGGTTAGATTTTATTTTATTTAGTGTTTCATCAAATTCATCATATGTTAAAAAATTATCATCACTTGCTTTATAACTATTATCAATATTATTAGGTATATTTTCTCTTATATGTTTTTCCCCAACAATTTTTACATAAAAACTAACTACTGCATTATCATCATCATTTTTTAATAGTGGAATATCTACATACATTTTTTTTAATTCATCTTCTGTTAAGTTTTTATTATCAGTAATCTCTACACCAATAATTCCATTTTCTTGTATTACATTTGCCACAATATCTTCTACAGCAAATTTTGTTTTAATACTAATTTTCAAATATTCCATAAAACTCTCTTTTCTAAGGAACCTTTACTAATATTTTTTAAATGAATATTTTAAAATTTACATTATTAAAAGTTTCCATAAATAAAAATGCCTAACTAAGTAGGCATTTAAAATCAATGATTAAACATCAAAAATTATCTAATATATATATTCCCATTACTTGTATCAAAAGACATAACTATATTCTTCATATCTTTATTGGTATATATGAATTGAGCTAATTTGTCATTTACATATTGCATCTCTTTACACTTTAATTCTATAGGTTTAAAGACTTCTTTTTCATCAACATAATGTTCTGCTTCATTCCTTATTAACTCAAATCCTTTTGTTTCTAAAATTTTATTTGCAACTTGTGCATTTTGTCCTGTTAATATAGGGATTTCCACTGTAATACTAACAATTTTTTTCTTACCTTTACTATCTTCACAATTATACATATGTGTCATATTTTTCCTATTTTCAATTTTTAATTTCATTGCCTCTTTTAATGCTGCTTGCTCAGCCAAAATTTTATTTTGTTCTTGCTGTTTTTTTAAAGCCTCTGCTTCTTTTTCTTTATCTACTGCAAAAACTTGATTTAAAAATGCAGATTCATTTGCAGCGACTTTAGCATTTTCATCTGCCTTCTCTTTTAATTGTTTATCTAATTCAGCTAATTCACTTGCCGCAATTTTTGAACTTTCTTCTTTTTCAATTCTTTCCTTTTCTTTATCTTCTAAATTATAAAAATACTCTTGCAAATTAAAATCATCTGGAAGTTTTAAAACTTTGCCTCTCTCTCCAACCTTATATGTTTTATTACCTATTTTAACTTCTCCTCTTGTGCCTACACCATCAGGCAAAAAATAATAAACTGAACCCTCTATATCAACTAATCCTGTTTGCATATAACCTTGGTCATCAAAATGATAATACTTACTATCTATAAATTGCCACTCGTTTTTTAAAATCCTTCCATTTTTCTCATACTTCCATTTTGTTCCCTCTTGAATCCATTGACTTGCAAATATAGGACAACAAGCCATAATAACTATACACAATGAAACTAAAATTTTTTTCATACTAATCTCCTTTATTTATAATTATTTTTTGATTAATATAACTAAATTTCTAAAAAAACTAACAATATAACTTTGGTTAAATTTTATATATTTTCATTATAATATTCTACATCAATATCATCAATTTTATCTTTTACTTCTTTTGATAATTCATTTTTCCCAAAAATTTTATTTACAACATCAGGGAATAAATCTATTAATTTTGTTATTGCATCTTGATTTTTAATATTAATTACTTTTGTATATCCATTTTGTATCACTATAACAGCAACTGGGGTAGCTTTTGTTGATAATCCACCAGCAAGCTTATTATCTTTATTTGCAAATTCTCCTATTCCCATACCACAAGAAACTTCTATTAATGGAATAATAGTAGCATCTTTTGTCTTAATCTCTTCACCTACAACTGTTTTAGTATTTAATATTGCTTCAAGATTAGAACAAGTATCAGAAAAAAATTGTTTAAAATTATTATCCATTTCAGATTTAACTTTCTCCTCAGTATAAATATATGGAGCTGAGGGGAATCGAACCCCTGTCCACCAAATCATCCACTTTCCTTCTACTATCATAGTTAATTGATAATTTTCATTTGCTACAATTCAATTAACAAAACACATAACAAACTATTCTCTGATACAGCCATATTATAGAGACATTTAATATGCTGTTTCTCACATTGGTTGACACCTTTTTAAATCGTGTGAGTGCAATTTATAAGATGTTAGCTGAAATTAGGCAGCTAATGCAAAATTATTATTTGCGATTATTTTAATTTGCTACTTACGAGTTCGCCTTCGGATAGCTTCTAAAGATTCAAATTCAATGTCGAAACCTTTACAACCCCAATCATAAAAATTTTAACACATTTTGTTTAAATTGTGAAGAGTGAATCAAATCGATATTTATATAAAAAATCTCCAAAAATCTTATCATTTATCAAATTCTCCTATGAAACTTTCCTATTTTATAATTCTAAAATGGATTTTTTCACATAAATATTATTAAAGATTGCCATATAAACTCTTATCAATATTTTTCCAATTTCTCAAAAAAATATATTGATATTTCATCAAAAATTAATAATGTTTGAAACCATCTAAAAATATTATTATTTTTATCTTTTTGGCACAATTCATCTAAAGTTGGGAAAGGATTTTGATAGACAAAACTATTATGAGCACATTTATTGCGATATTTATATAATTTTTCATAACAATTATTTTTAAAGTTTTCATCAAAAACTATAAGTTCATTTTTATTATTAATTTTTAACTCAAGTTCTTTATTGGTAATAAAGCCAGCTTTTTTATACTCAATAAAAGCTCTACTAAAACTATAAAATGATTTTGGTTTATCGAATATTTCTATAATGCATTTTTTTGTTTCATTAATAAACCTATCATTCAAATGGTTTCCATCATCATTACATAATATGTTGTTTTCTAATTTAATCATAGAACTAATCTTATTATATATCTTGTTAATAAAACTTGCTTTATCTCCATATGTAGAATATTTAATTTGTTTAGGGTAAACATCTGTCTTATCTTTATCTCTTAATATTTCATCTCTATAGTCTAAATCCATACTCCCCCATTCCCACTGCATAGATTTAAATTTTTGTTCTTGAGCTCCTGTCAATTTTAGAAAAACTGTTTGCAAAATAAATTCATTCAGCAAAAAAAAATCCATATGATTATCAATATTATTAACTCTAACTATACAGTCTTCTAATATGGTTGAAAGCTTAGTTTTTATAAATTTATTGTTTTGAAAATTATTCATAATTTATTATTCAAAATAATCTCTATATATATTGATTGATTGTCTTAGCCGATCATTTAAATATTTATTAGTATTTGGTCTTTTCAAATAGTTTTCATCTTTTTTTATATTGCTAATTTCTCTATCAAGTTTATTTTTAAGTTCTTTTATTTTTTCTTGATCATCAATAATTTTTTTATGCTCAAATACCACAAAATAAATTAATCCAAACATTTTAATATCTTTATCTATAATTGATACACCATCTTTAAAAACATAAAATGTATTTTCTAATATTTCTTTCAATAATTTTATCTCAGTTGTATTTTCATAGTTATTATCCTCTAAATTTTTAAAGCCTATATCTTCTATTCTTTTATACTTCGATTTGTTAGAAAAATTTTCTGCACACATATCATATATGTAATCAATTAAATATTTCTCCATATTTCTATAAGCATATGTTTTTTCTGCCACATTAATATCTTTGTTTGACAAATTTTCATATTCAGAAATAATAGCAAGGTACCTTATAAAATCTATATTTTTTAATTTTAAATCAAAAAGTTTTTGATACTTTGGCTCCATAAAATAATATGACCTTCTACTTTCATATGGCTTTAGTTCTTTGCCTTTGGTATTTATATCATTAAATAATTTTGAATAAAACCTTTGCTGCTCTCTTATGTTTCTTGAATCTATAATTACATATGAAAAACCCAAAAAATTTTTTTCAAAAAATTCTTCCTTGCTTTCCAAAACTTTTATTTTATTTTCTTCATCAAGCCTACTATATGGATTTTGTTCGATTTTATTTTGAATTTTTTCGTTTATAAACTTCAAAATTTCAGTTTCACTTTTATTTTCTTTTAGAATTTCATTAATAGTCCACTCATCATAATTTTCATCATCTTTATCGCTTTTCTTTTTGGAATTATAAAAAAAATTTAAGTAATACATGAGTATTGCAGTTAATCTTTGTTGTCCATCTACAATATAATTATGTGAGATTTCATTATTTTCATATGTCTTGCAAATTGTTATTGGAGGTATAAATTCATTTTCATTAAAAGAATTAATCAAATCAATTACATCATCTCTTTCCCACACAAAATATCTTTGATAAGGTGGTAGTTCTATATTATGGTTTAATAACAAATTAACCCATTGTTTCAATGAGTATTCACCATAGAAAACTCTACTTTTTGTTTCGTTATTATTAGAATTATCACTAGAATTTTGGCTATCCATAATATGTATATATCTCCTTAAAATGTTTTATGTGAGGCTTGCAAATCTTTGCTTCAACCTGTCAGCAAATAGGTCGCCTCTGTGATAAAGGGCTCGTAGTACTTCGCCCCTACGACTTTCGCTACTGTCTTGCAAACGGGCTCGTGGTACTTCGCCCCTACGGTTATCGCTACTGTCTTGCACACGGGCTCGCGGTGCTTTGCCCCTACAATTTTAGCTACTTTCTTGCTACGGGCTCGCGATGCTTCGCCCCTACAGCTTTCGCTACTGTCTTGTTGCGGGCTCCCAATGGTTCGCCCCTACGGCCCCTACGACTAACTCTACTTTCTTGCTACGGGCTCGCGGTGCTTCGCCCCTACGATTAACTCTGCTGTATTGTAAACGGGCTCGCGGTGCTTCGCCCCTACGAACGAGTTTTGTATTTTTTTACGAATGAATGAATTTTTTCCACAGGGTCTAAATAACTACTTATTGAACTATCGTGATTTATACAATCAATAATTTTTGCCAAATATTCTGTGACATCCACACTTTTATACCATTCTCTTTCAAATAATTCAGGCATCTGATATATGCAATTTGTAGTTAATACTGCATCTAAAATTCTATCTCTATATGCCTCGTCAAATTTTTCAAGTCCACAAGTAAATAATCCAAAAGTGCAACAGGCAAAAACTCTTTTTGCATTTCTCTTTTTTAATTCTCTTGCTGTATCAAACAATGAATCACCTGATGAAATCATATCATCAATGATTATAACATCTTTCCCATCTACACTGTTCCCCAAAAATTCGTGAGCAATTATTGGATTTCTGCCATCTACAATTTTTGAATAATCCCTTCTCTTATAAAACATACCAAGGTCTATCCCCAATACATTTGCAAAATATATAGTTCTGTTCATCGCACCAGAGTCTGGTGATATCATCATTAAATGATCACTATCTATTTCTAAATCATCATAGTTATTTAAAAGTGTCTGTATGAATTGATAATAGCAATTAATACTATCAAAACTTGCAAGTGGAATTGAATTTACAATCTTTGGGTCATGAGCATCTACCGTTATGATATTTGATACTCCCATATGGACTAACTCTTGTAGCATCATAGCACAATCAAGAGATTCTCTTGCAGTTCTATTGTGTTGTCTCGACTCGTATAAAAATGGCATAATCACATTTATTCTTTTTGCTTTGCCATTTGTAGCTGCAATAACTCTCTTTAAATCTTGAAAATGATCATCAGGAGACATTCTATTTGTTCTACCAAATAATCTATAACTTTGAGAATAATTTGTCACATCAACTATTATGAATATATCATAACCTCTAACTGTTGTAGTGAGTAAACCTTTCCCTTCCCCTGAACCAAACCTACAAATGGTAGGTATAGATATATAACTATCTTTAATATATCCATCTGGAACTCTATCAAGTTTTAGAGTCTCAACATTTTTTAATCGCCAAGATCTAATGTATTTATCAATCTCACTAGTGAAAGCTTCAGTCCCCCTTAGCGGCATTAGACAAAGTGAACCCATCGCAACATCAGTCAAAATATCATTGTCATAATTATTATTTAACATTTAAGCACTCCTCTCAAATCAGTCCCCTGTAATTTAATCTTATAATACAAATTAAATATTCTTGAACTAATTCTATCTCCATATAAATTTTGTATTTCTGAAAAATTTAAATTAGTAGTTATAACTGTAGATACTTTATCAACCAATCTCTTGTCTATCACATTATATATCATAGAATTTGAAAAATCACTTGTATACTCTGTCCCCAAATCATCAATAATCAATAAATCTACAACATTTATATAGTTTTTTATATCATCTTCGTATACAGATGATATCAAATCACTTGCAGATAAGTATAAAACTGATTTATGTTTTTCCAAAAATGCATTTCCTATACATCTTGATAAAAAAGTTTTTCCTGTTCCAGTTAATCCAGTCATAAAAACATTTGCAGGTCTTACTTTTAAATCAAGAAGCATATTACCAATATCAGATATGACTTGTGCCATATATTCACTATATCTATAACCCTCGTCAACAAATAAATCTTGATTGTAAAATTTTATATTTAAATTTTTAAAGGTATCATCTTTTGCAATTTTATCAAAATTTGATACAGTTTTTAACATATCTATTTCTTTATCTATAAAACATTGACATTTTTTTCCATCTACAAAACCTGTGTCTTTACAGATAGGGCAACTATACTCTATTGAAATTTTAGTATTAATTTTTTTTTCTTTTATATATTTTTCTCTATTACTATTTAAAGCATTATATTCATTATTTATATCTACTTCTAATTTTGTATCACCAGAAATTTTTGCAATAGCTCTTTTAATCTTTAAATCATAAATTTTTTTGTCATAATCTTCAAGTTCTATATATTTTTTATATAACTCTTCTTTTTTTTCATTATACTCATCTATATGCTTTAAATATAATTTGTCATACTCCCTTTTTATATCATCAATTGAATTATACATTTATTTTTCGCCTCTTTTTTATATCATCCATAAACATACTATCATAATCAACTTTTCTAGTATTTTCAAAATTCACTTTCTTATTGGATTTTTTTTCTGCCGTCTTTTTCATATTATAATCTGCTACAAATTTTTTTGCTTGTTTTGTAGTTTTAATGCCTTGTTCATACCAAGAAACTGCTATCTTTTTCATATATGAATTTGTAGTAATTCCTTTTTCTATGCAATGGTCTACTAAAAACATTATCATATCTACTGACATATCAAGTTCATCATAAATATATTCAAATAAATTTTTTTGTACACTTGAAAATCCTGGCAACATTTTTTCAGCATATAGTGAAATTTCTTTTACATCTTTATCTCTATTCTTATTGTCTTTTTCTTTTTTTGGGTTGATTTCTTCGTTTTCAACTTTTTCTATTTTATCTTCTTTTGCAGTTGCCTTTGCAACCTTCCCCCTCTGTATAACTTTTTGTTTAATCCAATATTTAATTGCTCTCTCAACATCATTTTCAGTTAAGGTTAAAGCATCTGCAATGTCTTCATAAGTTAATCTCTCATTTTTTTTCCATAAAAAATACAAATATACTCTTATGTATTCAGGATTTGCATCCGCTAAATGATTATTTAAAAAATCATTTGACACTAAGGTTACATTTGTATCATATAAATTTTGTATCTCTTCACCCATATAAAACACCTCAAAAAATTATGTTAGCACTATAACATATTTTTTTTTTATAAAAAATACCTATATCAACAAAGTTATAAACAAAAAAAAAATTTGTGTTGATATCTAAAAAATTATATACCAACACAAATATTATTAAAAATTATTTTTGTTTTTAAATATAGATTCTAAAAATAAGACTTTAAATAATAACAAATAATGTAGATTTAGTAATTAACCTTATAAAAAAACAATGTTTTTAGCAGTATAGTTATATTAATATACATTTAGATAACTATATTTAAGTTTTGGATTGACATAATTAGATGTACTCTCTCTAGTTAAGAAATTATTAGTCCAATTTGATCCTTCATTAATTACAACTAATCTAAGCTGTAGTTCACTATCCTTTTGAACAAAAAACAAAGTATTTATATTAGATGATTGCAAAAAGCCGTTTAGAAATCTTTGATGATTCGTTGTATTGAATATAGTTGTATTTAAAATAGATTCTTGTAAAACATTATTGTTGTTTGTTTTATCAATTATTTGATAAATAAAACTAACTATACCTTTAGCAGTATCATTAGTATTTGTAAATACTAAATTAATTCGAAAGACTGTTCCATGTATACTATTACTACTTGCCCGTGAATTTCTACCTATTATAGTAAAATTAAAATTTGCAAGTCCTGATTTAGTTACCTTAGAAATAGAAACAGGGTCATTTGTAACAGTCTCATCATCCGTGGACTTAGTGCACCACTTATTAGGCCATATTTTTTCTTCCGTATAATCCAAAAAAGTCTGTTTTTCCCCATTCCATATACCATTTCTACTGAGATAGCTTGATACCAAACTATCAATTTTAGCATCCAAGGAGTTTTCAAGGGAAGACATTCTATTAGATAGATTATTTAAATCAGCCGCGAATTCTGCTTTTGTAACGAAGGCAGAGCCATCGGATACTGATATTGCTGCAAGTGAATTTATTAATGACACTGATAATATCAAAGATAAAGATATAAAAAGTTTAAAT
>CAMIYN010000038.1 GCA_946403075.1 uncultured Lachnospiraceae bacterium
CTTTAATAGTTCTATGAAATATTGACTTTATACCGGGTGTATTTGTAGGGCGAACTAAAAAATGTAGGGGCCGTAGGGGCGAACCACTGGGAGCCCGTAGCAAGACAGTAGCAAAAGTCGTAGGGGCGAAGTACCACGAGCCCGTAGCAAGATAGTAGTGAAAGTCGTAGGGGCGAACCTTCGGGAGCCGTATGCAAAATTATAATATTAATCGTAGGTCGACCTATCTGTTGACATACCACCCCATACCCATAAAAAATTTTGAATACAAAAAAACTAAAACCATATTGAGTTTTAGTTTAAAATAACTCTATCAAGTAAATACATATATTAAAACCTTATTATTTCTTATAATTATAATTTTAAACTAATCTTTTAAAACAATTAATAGCTATTTTTTTAATATATTTTTAAATCAATTTTTTTAGCTTAAATATTAAATTAAAATTTTTAAATATATATTACAAATTATGTAACCTTCATTATTCAACATTTCTAAAAATCAAACATTACAAAATATACAATTATTTTACAAAAGTTTCTCCACTACAAAATCTACATCAAATCGCACAAGGCTCAACATCTGCATTTTATTTCTTACTAACAATTTATTTTGTGTTTAATACAAAATAAAACTCTACTCCATCAAGATTTTTATCATCATTTATCACATTTCTACATCCACATTCTGTTCCAACCTTATTTGCTATTGCTCTAACTATACTGAGCCCAAGTCCTGTTCCGCCATATGCTCTTGTTCTCGCCTTATCTGTTTTATAAAACTTTTCCCACACATTTTTTAGATTTTCATCTGATAAATGCAGCCCTGTATTAAATACAACAATTTCAATTTTTTCTTCATCTATTCTTTTTGAATATATTTTTATTTTTTTATACTCATTTATATGATTAATTGCATTCGTTAAATAATTTCTCACTACTTCTTCAAGCCTAAATTCATCCATCCAAACAAATATATTTTTTGCTATATTAATATTAAAATCAATCTTTTTTTGTTTCATAACAATTTCCTGAGATTTCACAATATTATTAACTAATTGATAAAGATTAATTCTATTAATATCAAAATCACCTATCTCACTTTCAAGTGAAGATAAATCAAGCAACTGACTTACCATTTTATTCATTTTATTTGATTCATCTATTATTACATCCAAATAATAATTTTTATCTTTTTCATCCGTCGCCATCCCACACTGCAAACCCTCTGCATAACCTTGTATTAGTGCAATAGGTGTTTTTAACTCATGTGAAACATTTGCGATAAACTCTTCTCTCATTTTATCAATCTTTTCTCTTTGGTTTATATCATTTTTTAGTTGCATATTTGCATTTTTTAAATCCCTAATTGTCTTCTCTAATCTCATACTCATCTCATTCATTGATTTTCCAAGTATTGCTATCTCATCTTCTCTATTATCTTCATACTTATAGTTAAAATCAAGTTGAGCCATTTTTTTTGACAAAACTGCCAATTTTTTTATTGGAACAGTAATAGTATAAGCATTGATATAAATAATTATTGAGCCAATTAAAACTACAATAATTGATAACATTATCAAAACTCTATTGAATAGTTCAACAGGTTCTTGGACTGACTCAAGTGGTGCTGACAATAGGCAAGAAGTCAAATTGTCAGATAAAAAACCAAAGCATTCAAGTCTTCCACTTTTAAATGCTAATTTTTTGGCATCTGTGTTGATTAATTTTCTCCTATCATCTACTACATTTAATGATATTTTATATCTATCATTTTCTTCGAGAACTTTTAAATTACTATCATCTTTATTGTTTTGAAAAATATAAGATGTAATCCTTCTATCAAATCGATTTATATCTTGAAATAAAGAGTAATAATTATTATCACTGTCTACCAAGACTATACTTATATTATACATATCTTGGATTTCTTGTAAAAATCTAATGAGTGCAGGTTCAGTAGAATTATTTTCATCTCTATCAAGAACAAATCCCCCTGGTCTCAATACTTTTTTATTTGTTCCAAGTAAATCTTTTAATTTATATCCATTATTAAAAGATTTATTTGTTCCAAGTAAATCTTTTAATTTATATCCATTATTATAAGCATTTGTTATAATATCATCGAGTGCTATATATGTTTTTTTGATTATTATTTTTTTCTTATTAATATATAATTTTTCAAGAAAAAGTGAATTAAAAACAAACACTCCTGATAAACAGCAGATAATGACTACTATAAAAATTATTGTTATTCTCCACTTAATACTTTTTTTCATAATTAATCTGGTTTAAATTTATATCCCATACCCCACACAGTCTTTATATAATCTCCTTTTTTACCGAGTTTTGCTCTCAATTTTTTAACATGCGTATCTATTGTTCTCGCATCTCCAAAATAATCAAAATTCCAAACACAGTTTAATATTTTTTCCCTTGTCAATGCTCTACCCTTGTTTTCAATAAAGAATTCTAATAACTCAAATTCTTTATACGAAAGGTCAACAACTTTTCCATCAATAGTTACTTCGTGTGCTACATTGTCAATTACAATTCCATTACAATCAATTAATTCTTTACTCTCTTCATTTCTCTTTAATATAGAATTGACTCTCGCAACCAATACCTTTGGTGAAAAAGGTTTTTGTATAAAATCATCTGCTCCACTCTTGAAGCTTTTTAACTCATCAGCTTCTTCACCTTTCGCTGTAAGCATTATTACAGGAACTTTTGATTCTTCCCTTATTTTTTCAAGAGTAGTCCATCCATCCATTTTGGGCATCATCACATCAAGGATTATCATACTTATGTCTTTGTTGTCTGCAAAAATCTTTAATGCCTCTTCTCCATTTGATGCTTCCAAAACTTCATAATCACTTGATGTCAAAAAGTCTCCTACCAACTTCTTCATTCTGTTTTCATCATCAACTACCAAAATTTTTTGTTTATCTCTCATAAATTTTTTCTCCTTTCAACCCCTCCATTATAAACCTTGAAGGTTTATAGGTTTTACCATTTCTATTTATTGTAAATAAAATATCAAGTCTTTCTTTTGCCCTTGTTAAAGCAACATAAAACAATCTCCTTTCAGTTTCAATATCATCCATGCTTTTTTTATGTGGTATTAGTCCATCATTTGCATCTATTATAATAACATATTTAAACTCAAGTCCCTTACTACTATGAAATGTCATAAGTTTTATACTCTCATTATTATCTTTGCTATTTATTTTATTAATTTTTAGCAATTCATTATAATCATTTATAAAATTTATAAATTCATCATTTGATTTATATTTAATAGATACATCTTCCAACTCATCCAATCTATCTATAGTTTCATTATAATCTATATTTTTATTTTGGCAGTATTCAAATAAATATTTGTCATACCCCATATTATTTCTTATATATTTAATTGACATAGCTGGGAGCATACTACTTATTTTTTTAATATCAAATTTAAACTTTTCTAAATTTTTATATATAAAATCTTTATCACTATAATGAGATATTATTTCATCTAAGGTTATATTATTAGTTATAATATCTCTCTTTATATATCTAAGCGGCTTATTCATTATATTTATAAAATCTTCTATATTAAATTTTATACTAAGTCTAATATACGATAAAATATCAATAATTGCAAAATATTCAAAAGGGCTATTTTCAATATCTCTAATAATAAAATCAATGTTGTTCTTTTTTAAATCACTGCAAATACTACTTGAAAGTAAATTTGTCCTATAAAGTATTGCTATATCTGATAATGTATATCCAAAACCAATATTTTTTTTTATTGAATTAATTATATATTGATTTTCATCTGTTGAATCATTAAATAGTTTTATGTTTATATTTCCAGTTCTCTCATCATTTGCAACCAAATTCTTTTTAAATCTCTCTTTATTTACATCAATTACTCTCTTTGAAAATCTAACTATTGCCTTTGTTGAACGATAATTCCTATCTAAATGTATAATTTCAGTTTTTTTAAAATCTTTCAAAAATCTCTTCATAATTTTGGGGTCAGAACCTCTAAAACTATATATGCTCTGGTCATCATCCCCTACTACAAATATATTTTTATTTTCACATATTAATTTGATTATTCTATATTGTTCATAATTTATATCTTGAAATTCATCTATTAAAATATATTTATATTTATCTCTGTAAAAACCAAGAGCCAATTTGTTGTGTTCCAACATTTCATAGCATACTTCTATCATATCATGAAAATCAAGTTTTTTATTATCAAATAAGTATTCTTTATACTCATTTAATATAATGTTAAATTTACTCTTTGACAAAAATATGGGATTATATTTATCACCCTTTTCAATTGCTAATTTATAATTATTTATATCTTTTAATATACCATTTATGATTACTTCTGTTAATCTTATATCTTTATGACTTTCAAGAACATCAATCAATAATTTTTTCATCTCATTTCTATTTATTAAACTATCTTTGTTGTATCCAAACTTTTCTCTGAGTATTGAAAAAAATATTGAGTGAAATGTTCCAAAAGTTGGAGTTTTTTCTACATTTAAATTTAATTCATTGCAAAGTTTTATAAATCTCTGTCTCATTTCTATAGATGCTGCTTTTGTAAAAGTAATCACAAGAATATTTTCAGGATTAATTTTTCCATCAAAAATTAAATGTTTTAACCTATGTGTTATAACAAAAGTTTTTCCACTCCCCGGTCCTGCCAAAACCATCGCTGGACCATTTACATGTTCTATAGCTTTTTTTTGTTCTAAACTTTCCATACTAATCAACTCTCAAAGCATCTATTGGATTTAATTTTGCTGCACTTTTTGCAGGAAGATAACCAAATATTAATCCTATTGCAACTGATACACAAAAGGATAATAAAACAGAAAATAAAGTTGGATTTGCATTTATATCCATTATGGCTCCTATTGATTTTGTAACAATTGCTCCAAATATTATTCCTATAACTCCACCGATCATTGATGTAACTGCTGCCTCTATTACAAATTGCTGCATTATCACACTTTGTCTTGCACCGAGTGCCTTTCTTATGCCTATCTCTCTCGTTCTTTCTGTGACTGATACAAGCATTATATTCATAACTCCAATTCCTGCAACAAGAAGTGAAATCCCTGCAATACCTGCAAGCATTAAAGTCAGTGTAGCAACATTATCTTGTAATTCTTTGATTATAGAAGCATTTGCTGTGACAGAAAACAGCCAACTATTTTTAAATATTTCTGTAAGCATTGCTTCAAGAGATTCTGTGACTTTTGTTGTTACACTTGTATCTTTTGTAGTTAAAATAAAATTATTTATATATCCATTTCTATTCATTTTTGTTGCAACCGTATATGGTATCAATATAAAATCATCCTTTCCACCTTCTTTAAAATTACTCTCGTCTAATATTTCAATTACTCCGATGATAGAAAATGGTTTACCATTAATTTTCACAGTTTCTCCTATAGCTTTAGTAGAACTTTCATAAAATTCTTCTGCCACATATGCTCCCACAATACAAACACTTGACCTACCTGCTACATCTGAATATGCAATATTTCTGCCACTATCAATTTTTTGTTTATTAATTTTTAAATAATCTTCTGACACTCCTTTAATACTTGTTGATGTCATATTTTCATTTCCACTTTTCACAGTTGCACTATTTAGTGTAACTTCTGGAGATAGTGCTGTTATTAAATCATAATGCTCATCCCAATAATCATACATCATTTCATCAGTTAATCTTCTTGTAGAAAAGCTTCTCGCAAAAATTGTAATCTTGTTTGCACCCATATTTTCAAAACTTTCAATGACTTGACCTATATATGCAGTGACAATAGAAACCAAAATAATAACTGCTGCAACACCTATTATTATTCCAAGCATAGTAAGTATTGACCTTAACTTATTTGATAAAATTGCTTTTATTGCAAGTTTAAATGATTGAAGCATATTTCTCTGCCGTCCCATCAAAATTTATTTGACCATCTTTTATTCTAACAACTCTTTTTGCCTCAATTGCAATAGAGTTATCATGAGTTATCATAACTATAGTATTCCCCTCACTATGTAATTGTTTTAAAAAATTCAAAACTTCTCTTGAAGTTTTTGAATCAAGAGCACCAGTTGGCTCATCAGCAAGAAGTAGACTTGGATTTCCTGCTAAAGCTCTCGCTATCGATACTCTCTGTTGTTGTCCTCCTGATAATTGATTTGGATAACTTTTATATTTTTCTTTTAATCCCACTCTCCCAAGTGATTCTAATGCTCTCTTTCTCCTTATTTCTGGCTTAACCCCTGCATAGAGTAGTGGTAATTCTACATTTTCAAGGAGATTTAATTTTGAAAGCAAATTGTATTGCTGAAATATAAATCCTATTGTTTTATTTCTAATATCAGCAAGTTCATCATCTGTCATACTACTTGTATCTCTGCCATTTAATATATATGAACCACTCGTGGGTTTATCAAGTGCACCAATTATATTCATAAGTGTTGATTTCCCACTCCCAGACTTTCCAACAATTGCAACAAATTCAGATTTATTTATAGTTAAATTTATATTGTCATTTGCATAGACTTGTTCGTTTCCCATTATATAAATTTTATATTCATTTTTAATTTCAATTAATGGAGTTTCCATTTATCTCCTACCTCCTTGCATGCCACCAGGCATCCCACCTGGCATACCACCTCCCATTTGACCTGGGAACATATTTCCTCTATTTGTATTCGTCTGTGTAGTATTTACATAAACCAAATCTCCCTCTTGCAACCCTTCAAGTATTTGTATATAGTTATCATTTGACACACCTGTCGTAACTTGGACTGCCGTAAATCCAGATGGAGTGTTTTTCTTTATTCTCTCTCCTATTTCATCTGTTTTATATTGTTTTGATTTAATTGTTTTTGAGGAATTTAGGACATATACTACATTTCCTCTTTGGAGAGCATCAGCTGGTATACACACTGCATTTTCTGCACTACTCAAAACCACATTTGCATCTACATTCATCCCTGGGAGTAAATTTCCAATATCAGTTATTGCAACAGTTACAGGATAATTTGTTACACCATTTGAATTATTTGCCACCAAATTAATTTTTGTTATTTCACCATTAAACCTTTGGTTGCCAAATGCATCAGCCGTCACTCTAACTCTTTGTCCTACTTCCACTTTTGAAATATCAAGTTCATCTACATCCATATCAATAGTAAGTTCAGATAAATCATAAATAACTGCAAGTGTAGTTGTAGAACTACTATTTCTCTGAACTTTATCTCCAACTTTTACATTTTTATTTATAACAGTTCCACTTATTGGAGCTTTTATATAATACTCATCATAATTATCTAATGAATCATCATAATTCGTCTGTGCTCTGATTAGGGAATCATTTGCTTGCAAATATGAATTCTTTTTTGCAGATAAAACATTATTTATTGATTTATCCGTTATTTTAAATATTGCATCTCCCTTTTCTACATATGCCCCCTCATTTACTAAAAGTTCTTCTATTTCTACATTATTGCCATCAGAAAAAACTATTTTTTCTTCTGTTTTTAATAAAAAACTTGCATCTCCTACACTTGTCATTCCCATAATAGAAGCCATTGCAGTATTATCTGTAGTTATACCACCAGGATTTTGACACTCAATTGTCACATATGATACGAGTAATCCACCATTTAAAACTCTTTCTTCTTTTGCAACACTTTGCACTATGCCATCTATTGCATCATACATTTCCTGAATAAATACAGTTGCTCTCATTCCCTGTTTAATTTTTATTGCATCCATAGATGTAAAAGGAACTTTCAAAATCATTATAGAATCATCTATGATTGTTCCTATCTCTGTATTATTTCCTATCACATCAGATTTTTTTATTTTTAATTCTCTAAGATGTCCTGAAAACTCTGCCTTATAAGTATTATCACTATATTTATCTAAAATTTTCTCATATTCATATAGAGATTGGTCATAACTTTCTTTTGCCTGTGCTAAAGATGATGAAGCATTAGTTATATTTCTATATGCAGTTTTACTATCTATCACAAGTAGTAATTGGTCTTTTTCAACTTTATCTCCCTCATCAAAATTTACTTCTGTGACTTCACCTTCAACGAGCGAAGTTATTGTATAACTGTCTTTTGGTTTCAAAGTTCCCGAACCACTCAATTCTTGCGAAATATTCATAACAGCAACTTTTTGAACTTTTTTCATAAGTTCCTCTTTCTCAGCATTTTTTTTATTTATACTCACAATAAATCTCACAAAAATTATCACTACAATAATTATAAAAATGATTGATATAATTTTATTAATCAATGCCTTTTTCTTCTTCTTTTTTAATTCTATCTGTTCGAGTGCAAGGGCAGCTGCTTTTTTATCTTCTTCTGACAAATTAGTTTTTACAAAACTATCACTACTGACACTTCCATCTACATTTTCTACATCGTCTATATTTTCATCATTTGTATTTATATTTAATTTCTTTTTTATGCTGTGTATATATTTTTTTACTATTGGAGTCCATTGTTCTATCAATATATATATTTTTTCTGTCACTTTATTTGTCATATCCAATATAAAAATTATTAATTTTTTTACTATTGGATATATTTTTATAATAAATATTTTAATTTTTTCAAATACAAATTTTAATAGTTTAAAAACATATTTAAAAACAATTTTTAAAATAATTATCAATTTGTCAAATAAAAATTTTACAATCTTTTTAAATCTTTCAAAAATGAATATCAATTTATTTTTAATGTTGTCTTTATTTATTTTAATCATATGTTTTTCCCTTATTAATAATTCACATCATATAAATATATCGAAGATATTGTCCCTGCATAAGTATAATCTGCTTCACTTTCTGTGTCATTTGATTTTTCATATATAAATACAACTTGGTCTCCTACTTTGATAGTTCCTGCATATGATAGAGCAAATTTCACTTCACTACTGCCTATATAAAATCTGCCCCTATCTATCTCAACTGATTGAGGAGTTAAATTATCTGATGCATTATAATAAATATGCTCAACATAACCTTTAGTTACACAAACTGTTGTGTCAGGTGATGTCCCTTCTTTGTATGCATAGCAAGTTTTAGTTGCAATATTATAATATATAATCATATAACCAATATTTCCTGTCTCTCTCTCTATTTGCCCAAAACTTGAGGCTGATCCGTTTAAAAAATAATTTCCTAAATTAACATCAAATGGTAGCATTTGTGATAGAGACTGGCCTTTTTTTAATATATATGGTCCATTCATTTTTACCTTCAATAACCCGCTCGCATTTAACTCACCATCACTATTAATAGATAAATTAAAATTACTTGTGCCATAAGTTTGTCCTGATTTATTTTTTGCTTTTAACATATTATATATTGCATTTACACAATCCTTTTTATTTACTAATCCATTTATATCTCTATCTATTATATTTTCATTTAAATCAAGAGAACAAAACAATTCATACCTACCATTTATTTGGTCTCCTACAAAATCTTCATTAGTATATCCAAGTAGTGAAATAATTGCTCTGACCAAATCTCTATATGTAACAGCATTTTCTGGTCTAAATACTCCACCAAGATATCCACTCATATAACCTTCTTTTGCTACAAGTTTAATGTATGATGCATATTGATTATCTTTCTTAACATCTTTAAAAACATCTGATTGTGAAATACTTGACACACTATCTTTATATTTTGAAGATTTTGCAATCATTTTTGCAAATTCGCCCCTTGACAATAACTCATTCATATTCATATCATTATCAATTATTCCAGCTAAATACAAAACTTGTGTTCTCATTTCTTGACCTGCAAGTGTAGTATTTCCAAAATGCATAGAACAAATCAAAACTATGACAATATTTAATAATATTAATATTCTTATACTCTTTTTCATATATTTTCCCCCATTTAATAATATATATATAAAATGTGTATAAAATGTGATTATATATTTAACTTTTTTTGATATTATATCAATAAATTCTATTACTCACAATTACTAAATGTTGATAAGGAAATTACTTAGAAACAAACAATTTATCTAGTGTTTCCTATATGAACTTCATTATTAAAACTTTTGAAAAATAAAATTTTAAAATTTTTATTATTGAGATTAGCATAATAAAAAAGCCACAAATAAATTGTGGCTTATGAACTTTCAAAAATTTTTTCTTTATATGTCGGTTATATTAAATTCTACTATTAAATTTCCAGATATTTCTTTTACAAATCCTTCAATTACTTTTTTTGCTTGTTCTTCTGCACTATTTAATAATTTTTCAATATTCACATTTTTATCTATATCATTTTCTGCTTCAACTTGTGCTTCTCTACCAAGTTGTTTTCCATCCCCTTTAATCAATGCTATTTTTGTATCATAATATCTAATTGTATCAGGTTTGACTTTTTTATATTTAAGTGCAGCTCTTGGCATATTAACAATAATTTTATCTTCTGTTTTTTCAATACTAACTTTTGATAAATCAATCCCTGCTTTTATCTCAGCGGTATACACCATCAAAAATTCTTCACCTGTTAAAAAATTTAAAAATTCCCCCTCGTGAGTTTTATATTCAACAATACCTGTATATTCAAGCTCTGATGTTATCAAATCACTCATATTTCTAATTATTCCAGTAATATATTCTATATCTACATTATCACTCTTAATGGTCTTGTTAATAGTCATTTTAATCTCATTATAAAAAGAAATAGATATTAATATACCTACTATTATTCCAAAAAACATCCACTTTATTTTGGAAAAAATAGTTCCATTCTTAATTACTTTTTTTGTTTCATTTTCAATTTTTTGATTTTTAACATCATTTTTTTCTACATCATATGTATTATTTATTTCTTGCATAATACTATCACACAAATTTTTTAAATATCAACTTTTAAAAATTTACTTTATAATCCTTTGTGCTAATCTCCTTTCATTTATTTTTTTCATAATCACCACCATATTTATTTATATCATTGTTATGTGAATATAGCATAGAGTTATATTTTACATATACTCCTTCATTTGGTAATTTTTTAATTGGCAATACATCAAAATCATATACAACACTATTTCCAAGATTTTTCCATTTACCACTAAGTTTTATTTCATTTATTCTTTCTGCAATAAAATCACTTATCTCAACTTTCTTTAAATTTTTGCATTCAGAAAGCATATAATGGCAATAAACTTCTCCAACTAATTTAAAACTGCTCAAATTTACACTTTCTAAATTCTTACAATTTAAAAACATAAATCTGCAATCAATAATTCCACTAAAATCCAATTTATCTATATCTATTTTTTTAATCTTTGAACAATCTCTAAACATAGATTGAGCTTGTCTGACTTTTTTTGTGTCAAATTTATCTATATATATATTCTCTATATTAGTGCATCCCATAAACATAGAACTCATATCTCTCACAAATCTAGTATCAAAATGATTTAAGTTAATAGTTTTTAGTCTCTCACAACCAAAAAACATTCCTGACATACTATTTAATTGAGATGTTTTAAAATTCTTTGTATCAATACTATCAAGCATTTTGCAGCCTTTAAACATATTTGACATATCATAAACATTTTTTGCATCAAAATATTCTAAATCAATATTATTTAGCTTTTCGCAGCCCTCAAACATCTCAATAAAAGATGTAGCAGATTTAGTTTGAAAATTTGATAAATCAAGTTCTTCAATTTTTGATAAGCCTTTAAAAAAACCATCAAACTTGTTTGTCTTACTAACATCAAGTAAAAATAAATTATATATTGCTTCTACATTTGATATATAAATTGAATTGCTATTTTCAGTGGAAATATCATCTCTTGGTTTAACACCATAAATCAATTCATTATCATCACCTGTCTCATAATCCTTAAATTCTTTTAATCTAAAAAAAGAAAAAATATCACTTGCATCATAATCAGTTGATATAGTGTCATTTTCAGGACATGCTATATATACATCAGTGTCATCAATATATGCAATCAATCCCTTTCTATTTATATCCCAGTAAGTTTTTAAATTTGATTTATCAACATTTTTATTTTCAATTGTTATAGATGTAACTTTATCTCTGCTTAAATTTGCTATATCTTCTCTATACCAATCCTTTGGCAATATATGATTTGTAGAATAAGCATATATACATATGTTCTCAAAATTAAATAACAATAAAACAAACAAGATGATTCTAACAATTTTTTTAAACATAATTACTCCAAAGATTTATACTTTAATTTATAAGAAAATCTCTAAAAAGCAAGCAATTAGCATAAAGATTCCTTAATATTTAATATTTTTTTTGATGAACTTCATATATCGCTCTCTTAAAAGACCTTGCTCTTCCATTTCCTCATGTGTTAAGCCATTAATACTTTTAGACTTTTGATATAAATTGTTTAATCTATTCACATTTTCTAACATAATCTTTAATTCATCATCCATGTTTATACCTCTCAATAATTTTCAATGCTACCTTCATCCCATCAATGGCACAAGATACAATACCACCTCCATGCCCCAAACCCTCGCCTATTGGATAAACATTTTTAATATTTGATTCATAATTTTCATCTCTATCTAAACTAATTGGGGATGAAGTTCTAGACTCAATCCCTGCTACAATAGTTTCATAGTTTGCAAAACCATCTATTATATTATCAAAATAATTCATTGCATCTAAAAATACTTTATTAAAGTTAAAAGTTTTTATTTTATTATCTAAAACACTTCTTAAATTTTTATAATATATTGATTTTGTATAGAACATCTTTTCTACACTCACATCACTATTATTGGTAGTTTCAATAAAATCAGCCAATTTACAATAAGGTATTTTACCCTTTCCTATTTCATAAAAACTATTTTCTATTTCTTTTTGAAGCTCAACCCCAGCTAATGGATTTTTTTTATCTTTAAAATCATTTGTTTCTATATTTACTACAATCGCAGAATTTGAATAAACATTATCTCTATCACTAAAACTCATTCCATTAATTGAAATATAGTTTTTAAAATTTGAAGAATTAACTACATATCCCCCAGGACACATACAAAAACTATATGCTGTTTTATTAATAGTTCTATCAGTATACTTTAGATGATAACTTGCATTTCCTAGTTTTTTTGACAAATTTTTATCACCATAAATTGCCAAATTTATTAAGTCAGCCCTATGTATTACTCTATACCCAATAGCAAATCCTTTTTGTTTCAAATTGAACCCATATTTTTGCAATTCAAAAAAAGTGTCTCTACTACTATTTCCTATCGCCAATAAAATGATATTATCATTTTTTATGCCATATGTTTTATCTGTTGGATACCAAAAATAATTATTTATAAATTTACCACCTAATTTTTCAATTTCTTTTCTTAAATTTATAATAACTTTTGATAAGCAATCTGTTCCTATGTGTGGCTCGTAATCATATAGTATATCTTCATCTGCTCCAAATTTAATCAACAAATTCATTAGATAATAACTTATTTCACTTCCATTGTCAACTCTCGTATATAATTTGCCATCTGAAAAAGTTCCAGCACCCCCTTCACCAAAAGAAATATTTGAATTTTCATCCAAAATATCTCTATTCACAAAATCTAAAATTTTATTTTTTCTATTTTCAACCTTATCCCCTCTCTCTAAAATTATTGGCTTAAAGCCATTCAAAGCAAAAATATATGCAGCAAATAATCCAGAAGGACCTGAACCAACAATAACAATATTTTTATTTATGAAATATGGTTTTTTTATAACACAGGGGTTAAATTCTTTTTTTTGATATATTGACACTAATTTATTGTTTATTTTAGATACAATTTTTACTTCATCTATGTTTTTTGTTGTAACAGCAACATTATATACATATAAAATATTTTTTTTATCTCTTGTATCAACAGATTTTCTAATAATAGTAATTTTATCAATATTAGATATATTAGTTTTTAATATTTTTGATATTTTAGATTTTACTTTATCAAAAGAACTATTGATACTAATTTTAATTTCATTTATCCTAATCATTTCTCAAAAAATTCCCACATAGATATCCTGATGAAAAAGCAAATTGTAAATTATATCCCCCACAAATACCGTCTATATCAAGCATTTCCCCTACTAAAAATAAATTTTTAATTTTTTTTGACATGAAATTTTTTATATTTATTTCACTAACATCAATCCCGCCAAGTGTAATTTGTGCATCCTTAAAAGTTTGAGTACCTAAAATTTTTAATCTATAATTTAATAATAAATTTATTAATTTTTCTAATTCTACACTATTTAAATTTTTTATTGTTTTCTCATTATTAATATTTAAAATTTTTATATATTTATATATAAGTTGTTCGTTAACAATTCCTAATAAAAAATTGTATACTGTGTAATCAGCTAATTTATTAATCTTGGAAAGCAAAAATTCTTTTGAATTCTTATTTGTATTATATGACATATCTAAAAAATCTATCGATACACTAACATTTTTATTCATATCTAATGCCCTTGCTGCTATAGAACTTACTTGAAATATTGGAATTCCAGATAAATAGTGGTTATTAAATTGGATTTCTCCACTCTCTGTTTTTTTTATTTCATCATTTATAAATAAACTAATTTTACAAAAAGAACGAAAACTTTTTATGCCACTTATCAAAAAATCATCACTTTTTAAAGCACAGAGTCCAGATAGTGGTTTAATTAATTTTAAGTTTAATTTATCACTAAAATAATGTGTATTTTTAGGTTCATCATCTACAAATCCCGACAATCCACCAGTTGCCAAAACTACATAGTCAAATTCAAAGATATTCTCATCCAAAGTTTTAACTATAAATTTTTTATTAAAGTAAATATCAATAATTTTTTTATTAAGTAAAATATTAATATTTGTTTTATTGAGATGTCTTTTAAAAGTGTTTAAAACATCTTTTGATTTATTTGTAAGTGGATATATATATTTATTATTCCCCCTATCAAACTGATAAGATAAAATGCCCAAGTTTTCAAAATATTTTATTAAATCAATATTATCAAATCTATCAAAGACATCTTTTACAATAGTGTTATTATAATATTTTCCTAAATTATCTTTATCAAATTCCAAATTAGTAAAATTACACTTTCCATTTCCAGTAATTAATAATTTTTTACCCAAAACACTATTTTTATCTATAATAGTTATATGATTATTAATATTTTTTGATGCTTCAATCGCACAAATCATCCCACTTGCTCCTGCACCAATTATAAGAATATTTTTCATATCAACCTCTTAAAAAACCATAAAAAATTCTTATAAATGGTATATATTCAACATCTCTTTTAGATATAATGCCAAATGTAATTAATAAAAACAAATACACAATTAAAGCTATAGATAGTGAAACCAAAAGTTTAAAACCTAATGAAAAAATATTATTAATTTGCAAAAAACCTATATTCAAAAAACTATAAATAAATTTTGCAGACACCCCCATAACTAAGCTACAAAACAATGGCATAGCATAATTTCTAAATATATTTTTTTTATATCTCACTACTATATTTATAAACTTCTGATTTAGTAAAAAAACAAAAAAAGAAAAAATTATATTTGAATAAACTAATGAATATATACCAAAATGAAAAACTAATAACAATATTATTAATGTAAAAATATGAAAAATTAATGCTATTGCAGAATTAATAAGTGGCTTATAAAAATATCCCAAACCATGCAAAATGCTAATTGAAATAGTAGATAGGGAAAAAGAGATAATTGATATACTCCCATATTTTAATATCTTAATCAATATATCTACATTATCTCCATTGAACAAAAATTTACATATGGGCTCTGACAAAGTAAAAAAGCAAACAAATGCTGGGAATACAATTAGTAATATAAATTTAAATGAATATTTAATCTTTAATACAACATCTCTAACATTTTTTTCAGCAACTGATGTAGATATTGATGGGATAATTGAAGCAGAAAATGCACTTGCAATCGCAACAGGGATATTAAATAGTAAATGATACTGCCCATACAAACCCTGCAGTGTCACTATCTCATCGTGAAATCCTTGTATAGTATATCCATTACTAAAAATAATATCATCAATTATGGAAGAAATATTATAGAGTGTGGTTGAAAAAATAATTGGAATAATAGTTGAAACTAATTGTAAAATTATTGTTTGTGAAGAATAAGGTTTATACCCATTATTTGAATTAAAAAATCTTTTATAATTTCTAAAAAAAACTATATACATAAACAACAAGAAAAGCAAAGCAAAAAAAGCACCTACCACAGTTCCTATTGTGCCACCAGCAGCCCCAAAAGCATATTCGTAGTTTGAGTCTTGATAAATTACATTTGCAATATTTCCTTTGTTAAATAAAATATATGCAAAAATTATACTAAAAAAGGCATTGGCAATTTGCTCAATTATCTGTGATAGTGCGGTTGGAACCATATTACCCATACCTTGAAATATTCCTCTAAACACAGATAAAAATGACATAATAATTAATGCAGGAGATAAACTTATAAGTGCAAATCTCAATTTATCTTTTTGCAAAATTACTGATATTTCCCTCGCACCAAAATACATTAGTGAAAAAGATATAAATCCAAGTAAAATTGAAAAAACAAAAGAAAATCTAATAATTCTTTTAATATCAAGATATCTATCATTTGCGAGATTTTGTGAGATTAATTTTGATATAGCAGCAGGAAAAGAATAAGAAGAGACAATCAAAAAAAATGAATAAATATTATATGCAGAACTATAATAACCATTACCAGTCGCTCCAATAATTGAATTCATAGGACTTCTATATAAAAGTCCAATACATCTAACAATTATTCCAGCAATAGCGAGTATACTTCCCTGCAATAAAAAATTTTTATTATTTTTTTTAACTTGTTTAATCATTATCTATTAATACCTAAATCATCTAATATCTCATTTTGTAAACTAATCATAATTTTTTCATCTCTATCATTTGTATGGTCAAAACCAATCAAATGCAATATTGAATGCAAAAACAAAAAGCTATATTCTCTATATGAACTATGATTATATTTTTTTGATTGAGAAAAAATTTTATCTATAGATATTACTATATCTCCCAAAAAAATTGGTTCAAAATAATTATTTATACCTATAAAATTCTTTGGTTTATTAAAATTAAAGCTTGGAAATGATAACACATCAGTAGTTTTATTTATGTATCTAAAATTACTATTAATTTTTTTTATTTTATAATTTGATACTATACTAACTTCAACATAAAATATTTTTTTTATCTTTAATTTTTTTAAAACAAAATTAAAGATTTTGTCAGATTCCTTTTTTAAATTAAATCCTAATACATTGCTAAACTCATTACATTTCTCAATAATAGCATATGAATTACTTTTTCGCTTCATACTTTTCATATGCATTTACAATTTTTTGAACTAATGGATGTCTAATTATATCTATTGATTTTAAATTTATAAACTCTATTCCATTTATGTTTTTTAATATTTTTTGAATTGTAAGAAGTCCAGATTTTGTGTCTTGTGGCAAATCAATTTGTGTTATGTCGCCTGTGACAACAACTTTTGAATTAAAGCCAATTCTTGTAAGAAACATTTTCATTTGTGAAAAGGTAGTATTTTGTGCCTCATCAAGTATTATGAATGCATTATCCAAAGTTCTTCCTCTCATATATGCAAGAGGTACTACTTCTATTAATCCCTTTTCAACATTTTGAGTATAGCTTTCAGAACCAATCACTGTAAAGAGTGCATCATATAATGGTCTCAAATATGGATCTATTTTACTTTGCAAATCACCAGGCAAAAATCCAAGTTTTTCTCCTGCTTCAATAGCAGGTCTTGTCAAAATAATTCTTTGAATATCTCCATTTTTAAACAATTTTACTGCCATACAAATTGCTAAAAAAGTCTTTCCCGTTCCAGCAGGTCCTATACCAAATGTGATCATATTGTCATTTATACTATTTACATATTTATTTTGATTAATTGTTTTTGCTTTTATAGGTTTACCGAGATAAGTTCTCAAAATTATTTCATTGTCTATATCTATATGTTTACTTAAATCTTGATTATTTTTAATTTCTAGTACATAATCAATATCTTGATTGGTTATTTCGTTATTATTTGAAGCCAATTTATCTAAATGTAAAATAATATTTTTTGCCAACTCAATATTCTTTTCATCTCCAATAATTTTTATGGCACCATTTCTATCAATTATTTTAACATTAAATTTTTTTTCAATTTTATATATATTATTATCAAGACTTCCAAATATTTTATATATGTTATCTTGATTAACTTTTAAATCTAAAATAGTTTCTGCCATATTACCTCTAAAAAATAGCCCTAATTTTTGAAAATTAGGGCATATAATTAATTATTAAATTTGCGTTTTCTTGCTGCTTCGGATTTCTTTTTTC
>CAMIYN010000039.1 GCA_946403075.1 uncultured Lachnospiraceae bacterium
TAAATTTTGGAAAATATGAACAAGATAATAATCCAAATAATGGCAAGGAAGATATAGAGTGGGTAATTTTAAAAAAGACTGATGATGAAGCAATTTTATTAAGTAGATATATTTTAGATACAGTTAAAATTAATAAAATAGATGTGAAAGACAAATCAATTTATTGGAGAAATTCAAATATTAGAAAATGGTTAAATGAAGTTTTTTTTAATGAGGCTTTCGATAGTGAAGAACAAAAATTAATTTTACCACAAAAAAATTTAACTAATAGAAATTATAATTTAGAAGATAATTTATTGCAAACAAATATAGATGATATAACAATAGATAGAGTTTCAATTTTGTCTATCGATGACTATTATGAATATTTTGGAAAATATAATACTTATCCAGAGACGATAGGTGTAAGCGATGAAAAATTAACAAATGATGTTTTATATAATGATTTAAAAAATAAAATCAAAACAAATAATAGAGCTGCAACAAAAAAAACAGAATATTTGAAAAATAAAAAGCCAAATGAAAACTATTTAAAAGAAACAGATTGGAATTTTGATTTTTCACCATATATTTTGAGAAATTTTAATTTAGAATCTGATAAAATAAATAAATCTAATACTCTATTATCTATAAATGAATTTGGAATAATAGATGAAGTTGATATTAATAATATATATTTGAGACCCTTAATTCACATTTCATATTAAATAATAGTATATGAGGAGTTAATATGTTTTTTAAAATAAAAAACAAATTTATATTTTTTTTAATTCTTTACTTAATATTAACAAGTTGTGTTGATAATAAAATTTATGATTATAATATGGATGGTTTTAATGATTATTATATAAATGATTTAGAAGAGAAAATTACAAAAATTAATAATTCTTTAATAGATGTAAAAATTAATTTATCTGATTATCAATTTGATGACAATGAATTAGAATTAATAAGCACTATATCACAAATTAATACAGTATATGATTATAAAAATTTAAATTTTGATGTAGAAACTACTGAAAAAATAAATACCATTTTACAAAAGTATAATTTATATTTAGTTGCTCTAACTGATGATAGATTAGTTTTAACAAATAGATATAATTGTAGATTATATTATGAAGATATACTTGATTTAAATGAAAATGTAAATTTTTTATTATTTAATTCGTTTGATATATATAATGAAGTTTTGAATAATTATTACAATTGATTATTGCAATAAGTAATAATTGATATTTTTTAAATAAATTTAATAAGGAAACCTTTAAAAAGTAGGCCATTTAGAGATTTCCTTATTGTTTACATATAAATTTAATTATGTTATAATATATGAATATTATTTTTTAGGGGGATTTTATGAAATTTCAAATGTTTATACCTATAGTCATTTGCTTAAGTGTTTTAGCAATTTTATTTGCTACTATTTTATCATTTCAAGTAAAAAAAGAAGATAGTGGAAATGATAGGATGAAAGAAATCGCTAATTCAATAAGACAGGGTGCTAAAGCATTTTTATTTGCTGAATATAGAATACTTGCGATTGTTATTGTTGTTTTGTTTATTGCTATAGCACTGTTTACAAAAACTGAAAATTCGTCAGGGCTTATGACTGCAATTTCATTTTTAATTGGTGCATTATTTTCTATTGTTGCTGGATATATTGGAATGAATATTGCAACCGAAGCAAATGTTAGAACTGCTAATGCTGCAAAAACTGGTGGAATGGATAAGGCTTTGCTTGTAGCCTTTCGTGGTGGTTCAGTTATGGGAATGTGTGTTGTAGGTTTTGGTTTACTTGGATGTGCAATTATTTATTATATAACAGGAAATGCTGAAATACTTACAGGTTATAGTTTAGGTGCTTCTACTATTGCTCTTTTTGCAAGAGTTGGTGGAGGTATTTATACAAAAGCTGCAGATGTGGGAGCTGACCTTGTAGGTAAAGTTGAAGCAGGAATTCCAGAGGATGACCCAAGAAACCCAGCAGTTATTGCAGATAATGTGGGAGATAATGTAGGTGATGTTGCTGGTATGGGAGCAGATATTTTTGAATCATATGTTGGTGCAATAGTTTCTGCTATAACTCTTGCTATTGCTCCTGCATCAATTTTAGTTCCAAATCCAACTGGGGTTAATGGAATAATTTTTACTTTGACTCTCGCAGGGAGTGGAATACTTGCATCAATTATAGGTTCACTTTGTGTTAGAGGTAAAGGTAATCCTCAAAAAGCACTCTCAATGGGAACATATATATCAAGTGCAATAGTTTGTGTTTGCTCTCTTTTATTTAGTAATATGATATTAGGAACTTATAATTATGGAATAGCTATTATTGCTGGACTACTTGTTGGAGTAATAGTTGGAAAAATCACAGAGATTTATACATCATCTGATTATTCTTCTGTTAAAAAAATTGCAGACCAATCAGAAGCAGGAGCTGCTACTACTATCATTAGTGGGCTTGCTGTTGGTATGAAATCTACTTGTTTTCCATTATTACTTTTTTGTTTAGCAACAATTATTTCATATCAATTTGGTGGGTTGTTTGGTATTGCTCTATCAGCAGTTGGAATGTTATCAACAACTGGTATAACAGTAGCAGTTGATGCCTATGGACCAATAGCAGATAATGCAGGTGGTATTGCTGAAATGTCAGATTTGGATGAAAGTGTTAGAAAGATAACTGATACTCTTGATTCGGTTGGGAATACTACTGCTGCTATGGGTAAAGGTTTTGCAATAGGTTCTGCTGCCTTAACTGCTCTCGCTTTGTTTGTGTCATATGCATCAAATGTTAAATTAACAGAAATTAATTTGCTTGACCATACTACAATAGTCGGATTATTTATTGGGGCAATGCTACCATTTTTATTTTCTGCATTTACTATGGAGTCAGTTAGTAAGGCAGCTTATTCAATGATAGAAGAAGTAAGGAGACAGTTTAGAGAAATTCCTGGTATTATGGAAGGTAAAAATAAACCTGATTATGCAAAATGTGTAGAGATTTCTACAAATGCTTCACTTAAAGAGATGATAATTCCAGGTTTACTTGCTGTTATAGTTCCTCTATTTGTAGGTTGTGTCCTTGGAACAAAAGCACTTGGCGGTTTACTTGGTGGCTCTCTCGTTAGTGGAGTTTGTATGGCAATATTTATGAGTAATGCTGGTGGTGCTTGGGATAATGCAAAAAAATATATTGAAGAAGGAAACCACGGTGGAAAAGGTAGCCTTGCACATGCTGCTGCTGTAGTTGGAGATACTGTTGGAGATCCATTTAAGGATACATCTGGTCCATCAATTAATATATTAATTAAATTGATGACAATAGTTTCGCTTGTTTTTGCTCCATTATTTTTAAGTATGAGTCATTAAATAAAATTTAAAGTAAAAATAAATTTATTTTTAAAAGCATAAAATATAGTGTTTGTAATAATATTAAGTTTTTGAAAGGAAATATGTTATGAAAGTTATAACAAAATTTATAATTTTACCTATCTTATTAGTGGCTTTATTTACTCCTCTATATAAAAATGTTTTTGGTAGTGCGATAATTGGTTTGGGTGGAAGTGTTGGTAGCACAGTTGTTGTAGATGAAGATGAAGATACAATAGAGACAGATGTATATGGGAATCCTATTGGATATAAGTATTATGATTATTCTAATGAATATTATAATTCTTTACCAAAAGAATATAATTATCAAGAATCAGATAAAAACAATAATCCTGATAAATATGTGACTATTAATTTTAAAGCACCAAATCTAAGCACTGCTGTATATAATATTGGTGGTCAAAATGGTGTAATAACTTGCGATGGCATTACATATAATTTATTTAATCGTGATAGAATAAGTGGTGTTTATGAAAAAGTTGTTATAAACAACATTGAATATAAATTGAACGAAGGATTAATTGATGCAAGATATACTGGTGAATATTTATACGAAGGGAAACTATATGAAGTTGATTATGCTGGAAATCTTTGTGCCTTTAAACATAAATGGGTAGAGACAACAAGCGGCAATCAGGTATATGGTGATTGGGAACAAACTGATGAGTATTTATTTAAATATGAAATTCCTTTCAATACACTTTGGAAAAATAGACCTCTTACTGATGAAGAAAAAGAATTATTAAACTCTGGACCTGGAGTTGGTTTAAAATCTTTTTCAGTAGGAGCAAATAGTAATAATACAGTAAATGTAATTATTAATAAAAATAATAGTAGTAATTTGCGAAATACAAAAAAGAGAACTATTGATGATCCATTAAATCCGATGAAAGCACAGTCAACAAAAAAGAAAAAAGATTAATTTTATAGATTACGGTTTCAAAATGGTTCGTTATTAGAGGTTATCACAAGGATTTACAATATAAAAACTAAAACTATATAAGGTTTTAGTTTTTTAATTATTCACAAATAATTTGAAGTCTATTAAAAAATATTACATATTTATTTTTTATGATACTTTAAAAATATGTGAACTATAAAGTTCAAAAGGATGGGAATATGAGAGAAATAAATATAAAAAATAATTTAATTATAGTTTTAGTAATTTTATTAAGTTTTTTTGTTATGTCTTGTGGAGATAATTTAGTAAAAAATGCTGAGAAAAGTGAAGAAATAGAAAATGTATTAAATTCTATTGATGTTTCGGATGAAAAAAAGAAATAAATTCTACTGCTGATGCAATAAGAAATAATCAAAATAGTAGATTAAATGCAGGATTAGGTGGCATAGATAAATCTGATGATGAAGTTTTACAAAATTTAATAGAGACAGAAGTTCCTAAATTTCAGCAGTTTAGTTATACGGATTACCAAAGTAATATTACTATTGATTATAATTTATTTATACCAAAAAATTATGATGAAAACAAAAAGTATCCATTAGTTCAGTTTATACCAGATGCAAGTTTATTTGGGAAAGGTGCCATTGCTTCTCTTACCCAAGGTTATGGAGCTCTTGTATGGACTACGGATGAAGCACAATTAAAAAATGAATGTTTTGTATATGTGCCAACTTTTAATTATGGATTAAAAAATAATTATCCATCATTAAATGTTCGTATGTCAAGTATTGTCGATGATGATTATAATGTATCAGAAGATGTATTTATAAATATTGACTGTATTAAAGATATATGCAAAAAATATAGTATTGATACTGATAGAATTTATACAACAGGGCAATCTATGGGAGGTATAATTAGTTTTTTTTATGCAACATATTTTAATGATATATTTGCAGCATATATGCCAGTTGGAAGTCAGTTTGATAATTCTATTATTAAATTTTTGACAGATAAAGATTTGGTAAATACAAATATTATTTATTTGGTATCAGAAGGTGATACAAAGGCAAGTGCAGGAATGAATGAATTAATGAGCATTCTTAATTATGATGAAAGTAAATATAGCTTTAGGAAATTTAGTATAAAAGATACATATGAAAATCAAAATAATATAGTTAATGATGCTATTAACGAAGGTAAAAATTTTAATTTATTTATGTTTGATAAAGGAGAAGTTGTCCCAGAGGGGGTTGTATCAAATAATGAACATATGTATTCATTTGATTATGCATATAAAATAGATGCAGCAAGGGAATATTTATTTACAAATAAAAAAAGCACTACAAATAAAAAATTATCTATTCAGTCTGGCATTGACATTATTGATAGCAAAGAAGAAGATTATGAAAATAGTGAAAATTATGAAAATGCCATTTTGGATGCATATGATTTGTTTATAAAGGCTACTATAACAAATGATAAAAAAGCTCCAAGATATTTAGGATATATGTATGAAAAAGGATTGGGAAAAGAAAAAAGTGATATACAGGCAAGTATGTTTTATCGTATTGGTGCTATGAGAGATGATATAACTTGTTATTATTATCTTGGACTTATGTATCTTGATGGAAAAGGTGTAAATAAAAATGTAGATAGAGCAAAATATTATTTAAGCCTTGCTGCAAATTCAGGAAATGATGATGCAACAGGAGTAAAAGAGGCAAAAATAAAATTAAATGAGATAGAGTAGATTTATACTAAATATGTTGCATTATATAATTTAATAGAAAGTATATATTTTTGAGAGTTCAAAAAAGAATCTTCATTTAGTAATTGTTTTAAGTTAATCTCTAATAATTGACGGTTTTAAAAAGTTTATTTTGAAAATCGTTGACTATTGAATGATTCATTGAAAATCTCTAAAATATAAGCTTTTAGAGATTTTTTTGTAGTTTATATAGATTTAAGATAACCACTAATGGTGAAAATTTTTTAAAATTAAATTTTTGAAAAGTGTTGAATAATGAAGGTACCATAGGAAACTTTTGATAATGATAGATTTTTTAAAGCTTTCCTTAAAAAAAATAAAGATTTTTGTAAAAAGGAGGTTGTTTTATGCATTTTACAGAACCAGTATATAGGAACCCTTATTGGCCCATATATCCATTACTTGAGATTACGGCAGGATGCACACATAATAGTTGTAAGTTCTGCACTATGTATAAGGATGTAAAATTCAAGATGCATTCTTTAGAGCAAATAGAAGGAGATTTAAAAGAATTATCAAAAGAATGCCCTGATGCAAAAACAATACAACTATTAAGTGCAAATCCTTTTTCACTTTCATTTGATAGGCTTTTTTCTATATTTGAACTTATAAATAAATACTTACCACATATTGAGTATATATATGGAGCCACTCGAGTAGATGATATTTGTAATAAAACAGTTGAAGAACTTAAAAAACTAAGAGATTTTAATATGAGAGAAATATCTCTTGGAGTTGAAAGTGGTGATGATGGTACACTTGCCACTATTAATAAAGGTTATTGTGCTACTGATATAATAGAGCAATGTAATAAGTTAAATGAAGCAGGGATAAAATTTTGGATGACATTTTTAAATGGTGCAGGAGGAAAAGAACGGACAAAAAATCATGCTTTAAATTCTGCAAAAATATTTAGCGAATGTAAGCCTATGCTTGTAGGAACAGGGGGACTTGTCTTATTTGATGGAACAATGCTTTTAAAAGATATGGAAAAAGGTGTGTGGACACCGTTAAATGAAAAAGAAATGCTTGAAGAGTTATTATTATTTGTAGAAAACTTAACTTGTGATTGTAGGTTTACATCACATCATACGGTTTCATTAGATTTAAATACAAATGATTTCCTTGCCAATAAAGATAAAATAATTAAGAAACTTAAAGAAGAAATAGAATATGGAGATTTTTGCACTATGGAAAAAATGAGAAATAATAAAAGGTCATTATAATTATAAAAAAATTTTGATGCAATAAATGCACAAAAAGAAGTATGTAAAAAATATTAATTTTAATATATTATATATAGAATAACAATATGAAAAAAGATAGAGTAGCCGCTTTTACCGATGCAGTACTTGCTATAATTATGACTATACTGGTATTGGAATTGGAAAAGCCACAACATATTAATTTGTTTTCTCTTTGGAACCTTAGGCATAGCTTTTTTTCCTATGCATTGTCTTTTTTTTGGCTTGGATCTATGTGGATAAATATTCATAATGAATGGCATGGCATAGAAAAAATTAATACAAGGTCACTTTGGGTTACATTAATATTGCTTTTTTGTTGTTCTTTAATACCTTATGCTACTGATTTAGTAAGTAGGGATTTCTATAATAAAGCTGCACAAGCTTTTTATGGGATATTTGTTTTTGGTGTTACTTTTTCAAATATTTGGTTAAGCCATATTATAGAGAGTGAAAATGGCAATGCTCAATTACCATATAAAATTATGAAGAAGAGAAGGCAATTATTGTGGATTGATATAGGAATTAAAATCATAGGTTTTATTATTTCATTGATTTTATATCCACCTGCTATGATGTATAGTGTGTTACTTGCTGCTGCATTTTTGATGATAGGGATAAGAGTTTTAAATCTTGATTGGTATGAAAATTAAAACTTTTTAATGAAACATCTAATAATAAATTTTTAAAAAGGAGACCATCAAAAAGTAGGTTTTTTGAGGTTTCCTTTTTTATATTGTATTTTGTGTTAAAAGTATTATATAATATAATCAATTGGAGGTAATAAATTATGGCGAATATAAAAAAAAGTAAGAAAGCAGTAAAGTCAGCAAAAAATACAAAAATAGTTAATTCGGCAAAAAAAAATAACGGGAAAAATCAATATGTACAAGGCAGCGAATTAGAAGGTGTAATGAAATTAAGTGAGGCAATACCACTTGGACTACAACATGTTCTCGCTATGTTTGCTGGGAATTTAACACCAATACTTATAGTTTGTGCCGCCTGTGGGATAACAGCAGGGACAGAACTTCAAATTACTATTATTCAAAATGCAATGCTTGTTGCAGGAATAGTGACTTTGGTTCAAACTATTACTATTGGACCACTTGGTGGGAGACTTCCTATTGTAATGGGAACAAGTAGTGGTTTTATAGGTGTAATGAGAACAGTAGCAGCTACTATGGGTGGCGGAGTAATTGGATATGGTGCAATACTTGGAGCAAGCATCATAGGAGGATTATTTGAAGGAGTGCTTGGATTTTTCTTAAAGCCACTAAGGAAGTTATTTCCATCAGTTGTTACAGGAACAGTGGTTTTATCTATTGGATTATCATTGATACCTGTTGGAATTAATTCGTTTTGTGGTGGACAAGGGGTATTGGATTTTGGTTCAGTAGAGAACTTATTTGTAGGTATAGTGGTTATGGTCGTAATAATTTTACTTAAACATTATACAAAAGGAATCACAAGTGTTGCTTCGATATTATTTGGAATTATAGTAGGTTATTTATTGGTTATAATTATGGGAATATTTCTTCCTACTACTTTTGTATCTGCTGATTCAAGTGTAATCACAAAATCTTGGGTTCTACAATGGGATAAAGTTAACGAAGCAAAATATTTTGCAATACCAAAATTATTACCTGTAAAACTTATTTTTGATTTGAGAGCAATAATTCCTATGATGATAATGTTTATAGTTACAGCAGTAGAAACAATAGGTGATATTTCTGGAATTACAGAAGGTGGGTTAAATAGAGAAGCTACTGATAAAGAATTATCAGGCGGTGTAATGTGTGATGGTATTGGTTCTGCTTTTGCAGCATTATTTGGAGTTCTTCCAAATACAAGCTTTAGTCAAAATGTAGGATTAGTTGGAATTACTAAAGTTGTTAATTTGTTTGCAATAAGCATAGGGGGAATATTTCTTGTCCTTTGTGGATTATTTCCAAAACTTGCAGCGGTGGTTTCTATTATGCCACAATCTGTGCTTGGTGGTGCAGCAGTTCTCATGTTTTCAGCAATTGCAATTAGTGGTATGAAATTAATTGCAAAAAATGGAATAACAGATAGAGAGATTACTATAGTGTCAGTGGCTTTGGGATTAGGATATGGGCTTGGCTCTGTTGGAAATTCATTAAGTCAACTTCCACAATTTGTGTCTCTCATATTTGGAGGTTCTGGGATAGTTCCAGCAGCAATATTTGCTATAGTTTTAAATTTAATAATTCCTGAGAAGAAAAAGAAATAAAAAATGTTAGAAATGGGAAAAAATAATTTAAAACAATCTTTAATAGCATTAGTTTTATAAATTTTCTTAATAAATTCTTAATGTTTTTGTTGATTTTTTGTTTTTTTTATAGTAAAATTTTTTTATATAGAATTGCTGTGGTTAAATAAATATTATACGAGGAGGTCAAAGTGGAAAATAAATATGTAGGAAAGTCGGAGTTAAGAGTTGATGCATATGGTAAAGTCACAGGTATAGCAAAATATACAGCAGACTTAGCACCAAAGGACTGTTATATTGCAAAAGTTTTACATTCAACTATTGCTAATGGTGAAGTAGTAAAAGTTGACATTGAAGAAGCAAAAAAAGTAAAGGGTGTTATAAAAATTTTTACTTGTTTTGATGTCCCAGATATAGAGTTTCCAGTTGCAGGACATCCATATTCACTTGATCCATCTCATAGAGATATAGCAGATAGAAAGTTATTAAATAAAAGAATTAGGTTTTATGGGGATGATGTTGCAGCAGTTGTTGCAGAAGATGAAGTAGCGGCAGCTAAAGCCTTGCGAAAAATTAAAGTTGAGTATAAAGAATATCCAGTATTTACAACTGCGAGAGAAGGATTATCAAAAGATGCAACCCCATTACATCCAAATCTTTTTAAAGATAATGTGATAGCACATATTGATTTTAAGACAAGTCCTGATTTTGATTATGTTAAAGCAAAAGAAGAAGCAATTAAACAATATGGAAAAGAGAATTTAATTGAGCTAGAAAAAAATGTAAAAACTCCACTTATTTCACATAGCCATTTGGAGCTCCCTGTTTCATATGCTTATGTAGATGTAAACGGAAAAATTACAGTAGTTGCTTCAACCCAGATACCACATATAGTTAGGAGATGTGTAGCTCATGCTTTGGGTGTACCAATGGGAAAAGTAAGAATTATAAAACCATACATAGGTGGTGGTTTTGGTAATAAACAAGATGTCCTATATGAACCTCTAAATGCTTGGCTTACTACAAAGGTCAATGGTCATCCAGTTTTACTTGAGATAAGTAGAGAGGAAACTATCGTTGGAACGAGGACAAGACATAGGATGGATGGAGATATAAAAGCTGTATGCACCAAAGATGGAAAGTTACTATTTAGAAAACTTACAAATTATGTTGCAAATGGTGGTTATGCATCACACGGAAATAGTATAACTGCAAAATGTGCAGGAATATTCAAAAATTTATATAAAAATCCTTTGGGCTGTAGTTCTGAGGCTTATACAGTTTATACAAATTCACCTGTAAGTGGAGCAATGAGAGCATATGGTGTTCCTCAAGCTGTTTCTTTTGCAGAAACTTTGGTTGATGATTTGTGCCATTTAGGTGGTTTTGATCCATATAAATTTAGAATGGATAATATAGTTGAAGAAGGATTTTCTGATGGTGCTGTTAAGTTTTATACATATGGGCTAAAAAAAGCAATGGAGATAGGAAAGAACCATATAAAGTGGGATGAAAAGAGAGATAAATATAAAAATCAAGATGGTAGATATAGAAATGGAGTAGGAATGTGTGCCTTTATGTATCAAACTGCAGTTTACCCTATCTCTCTTGAAACAGCAGGTGTTAGGATGATAATGAACCAAGATGGTTCAATTCAAATGCAACTTGGTGCAACAGAAATAGGGCAAGGTGCTGATACGGTATTCTCACAAATTGCAGCAGAAACTACAGGGATTAGCCTTGATAAGATTTATATAATATCTACACAAGACACAGATGTGACCCCTTATGATTCAGGTGCTTATGGCTCAAGACAGTCATATGTAACAGGAAATGCAGTTTATCATTGTGGATTATTATTAAAGGAGACAATTTTAAAATATGCAGTTCATATGAAGCCAGAATATAAATTAGAAGATTTGGATGTATCTGATAATTTTGTAGTATTAAAGAAAAATGGTGATAAAATTTTATCTATGAGTGAAGTTGCAACTACTGCAATATATGAAAAAGATGGAGTAAACCAACAAATAAGAGCAGAACTTACAACTGAAACAAAAACAAATACTTTTGCCTCAGGTTGTTGTTTTGTAGATTTGACAGTTGATGTAGAACTTGGGAAAATAAAAATTAATGATATTATAAATGTTCACGATAGTGGAACTATTTTAAATCCATCACTTGCAATAGCACAAGTTCACGGTGGTATGTCTATGAGTTTGGGTTATGGTTTATCAGAAGAAATGCTTGTAGATAAAAAGACAGGAAAAGTTTTAAATGACAACTGGCTTGATTATAAGATACCAACTGCTATGGACTCACCAGATTTTAATGTAGAGTTTGTAGTTATGAAAGATCCGACAGGTGGTTATGGAAATAAAGCATTGGGTGAACCACCAGCAGTGCCACCAGCAGTTGCGGTTAGGAATGCTATACTTCAAGCTACTGGATGTATGTTAAATGATTTCCCTCTTACTTCTCAAAAATTAGTAGAGAAGTTTAAAGAGCAAGGTTTGATTAAATAAAGGGGGTAAAAAAATGTTTGATATAAAATGGTTTCATGAAGCAGAAAGTGTAAAAGATGCAATAGAGAAATTAAAAAGTGATAATGATGCAGAGATAATCTCTGGTGGAACAGATGTTTTGATATGGGTTAGAGATGGAAAATATGCAGGAAAAGCATTAGTTTCAATACACAATTTGAATGAATTAAAAGGAATTTCACTTGAGTCAAATGGCAATGTTATAATTAAACCTTCTACAACTTTTTATAACATTACCAATAATGATATAATAAAAAAATGTATCCCTTCACTTGGGGAAGCTGTAGATATGGTTGGAGGTCCTCAAACAAGGCAAACTGGAACAATAGGTGGAAATATTTGTAATGGTGCCACAAGTGCAGAGTCTGCATCTACTATGGTTGCTCTTGATGCAGAGATACATTTGGAGGGAGCAAATGGAAATAGAGTTGTAAAAATAAGTGATTGGTATACGGGTCCTGGAAAAACTGTTAGAGATAGATGTGAAGTTGTGACAAAATTTGTAATTAAGAAAGAAAATTATGAAGGTTTTGTAGGACATTATATAAAGTATGGAAAGAGAAATGCAATGGAGATTGCAACTCTTGGTTGTTCTGTATTAGTTAAATTAGATAGCAGTAAGACAAAAATAGAAGATGTAAAAATTGCTTATGGTGTCGCTGCTCCAACTCCTATAAGAGCAAAATCTGCAGAAGAATTTGCAAAAGGAAAACATTTTAATGAGAATTTACTTAAAGAGTTTGGAGAGAAGGCTCTATCTGATTGTAATCCAAGAGATAGTTGGAGAGCTTCAAAAGTATTTAGAGAGCATTTAATCGTAATGCTTGCAAAAGATGCTTTGAGAGAAGCTATTAAAAAAGCAGGAGGAAAGATAGATGGCTAAACGGTTTATAAATTTAAATGTAAATGGAAAAGATGTAGAAGTAGGTATTGATGATAGAGAGAGTTTACTTGACACACTTAGAAATCATTTAAACTTGACTTCAGTAAAAAAAGGATGTGAAGTTGGTGAATGTGGTGCTTGCTCTGTTTTAATAGATGGTAGATGTGTAGATACTTGTATATATTTAACTGTGTGGGCACAAGGCAAAAAAATTATAACAGTAGAAGGACTTAAAGATGAAAAAACAGATGGGCTCACAGATATACAAAAAGAATTTATAAAGCAAGCAGCAGTGCAATGTGGTTTTTGCACTCCGGGATTTATATTGAAAGCTGTTGAAATAGTTGGAGAGAATAAGCCATATACAAGAGATGAAATAAAAAAATTAATTGCTGGCAATTTGTGTAGATGCACTGGATATATGAATATAGTGACAGCAATAGAACATGCTATATATAATAATCTAAAACAAAAAGGTATAAAGTATGAAATAGCAAATAATAAATCAAGTTTTAATGAAGATGAAAAAATTTTGGATGAAAAGTTAGAAAAAGTTTTGAGTAATTATTAAAAATAATATAAAAGGAGAAAAATTATGGAAAAGTTTTTCAAACTAAAAGAACATAATACTGATGTTCGTACTGAAATTGTAGCAGGCATTACAACTTTTATGGCAATGGCTTATATTCTAGCTGTTAACCCAAATATTTTGTCTGCGGCTGATATGAATCCCGGTGCTGTGTTTACTGCTACATCTATTGCTTCTGCAGTAGCAACTATTCTAATGGGTGTTATTGCGAATTTACCTTTTGCTCTTTCTGCAGGTATGGGACTTAATGCCTACTTTGCTTTTACTGTATGTGGAAGTATGGGTGCAACTTGGCAATTTGCTTTGGCTGCTGTTTTTGTTGAAGGTTTGATATTTATTGTTTTATCTCTTACTAGTATAAGAGAAGCAATATTTAATTCAATTCCTATGTCATTAAAGACAGGTGTTTCTGCTGGTATCGGTTTATTCATTTTAATAATTGCATTAATTAATGCAAATGTTTTACAAGCATCATCATCAACAGTTGTTTCATTGGTTGTTTTATCACCATCAAATCCTGACTTCAATGCATTAAGAGTTCTTACAGCTGTTTTATGTTTGATAGGTGTTTTGATAACGGGTGTTTTAATTGAGAAGAAAGTAAAAGGAAACATTTTAATAGGTTTACTTGTTACTTGGATTTTGGGTATGATTTGTCAAATCTTAGGAATTTACAAACCAGATCCTGCAAATGGCTTTTATTCTCTTATTCCTGCTGGGATAATATCAAGACCTGAGTCATTGACTCCAACTCTAATGGCATTCAAAGATGGATTTGCTGAAATAAATTCAAGAGGTATTATTAACTTTATAGTAGTTCTTATATCTTTCTTATTTGTAGACATATTTGATACATTAGGAACTTTAATAGGTTGTGCTTCATCTGGGAATATGCTTGATAAAAATGGACAACTTCCTGGAATAAAAGGAGCATTATTGTCAGATGCTATAGGAACAACTTTTGGTGCTATAGTAGGAACATCTACTATTACAACTTTTGTAGAGTCTGCATCAGGTGTAGAAGAAGGTGGTAGAACAGGACTTACTGCTATAACTACTGCAGTGTTATTTATACTTGCATTATTCTTATGGCCAATATTCTCTGTAATTCCATCATTTGCAACTTCTTCTGCTCTTATAGTAGTAGGATTTCTTATGATGAAAAATGTAGCAAAGATACCTTGGGATGATGTAACAGAGGCTCTTCCTGCATTTTTTGCAATATTTGCTATGCCATTTTTCTATAGTATTTCAGAAGGAATTTCTTTTGGTATAATTTCATATTGCATAATAAATTTACTTACAGGTAAAGTTAAAAAACTTAATCCTGTATTAATTATTGTGGCAATACTATTTATATTAAAATACATTTTTGTATAAAATTTTTAAATTAAGCTGGGCGGAGAAAATCTCCGTCCACTTTTTTATATAAAAAAGTTTTGTGAATCGTAAGGGTGAGCGAAAAAGTAGGGGCGAACCTGAAAAAGTAGGTGCGAAGCATTGCGAGCCCACAACAAGATAGTAGTGTTAGCCGTAGGGGCGAAGTACCACGAGCCCGTAGTAATAAAGTAGATAAAGTTGTAGGGGCGAACCTGAAAAGGTAGGGGCGAAGCATTGCGAGCCCGTAGCAAGATAGTAGAGTTAACCGTAGGGGCCGTAGGGGCGAACCATTAAAAAGGTAGTGGCAAAGCTTCGCGAGCCCGTTTGCAAAAGTCTACAAAAAAAGAATATATAATAAAACACAAAGGAGGAGATATGAAAATTGATATTTTAGATGCTGTAAACTTAAAAAATAGGATTGAAGTCAGTATGGGACAAAAAAAAGCAGAATTAGTTTTAAAAAATGCAAAATATGTAAATGTGTTTACAGAAAAGATTGAGATAGGAGACATTGCAATATTTGATGGTCATATAGTTGGAATAGGTAAATATGATGGAGAAAATGAAATTGATTGCAGTAAAAAAATCATATCTCCTACATTGATAGATGGGCATATTCATCTTGAAAGCTCGATGGTAAGTCCAAGGATTTTTAGAGACTTGGTAGTTTTGCATGGAACTTCTGGCTGTGTAGTAGATCCTCATGAAATAGCAAATGTTGCAGGAATAGATGGAATAAATTACATTATGGAGATGACAAAAGATTTAGATATAGATATAGCTGTTATGATACCATCTTGTGTGCCATCAACCCCGCTTGATGAGTGTGGAGCTAAATTAAATTCTGATGACATAAAGCCATTATATAAAAATGAAAGAGTTTTTGGACTTGCTGAAATGATGAATGCCTATGGTGTCACACATGGCGATATTGAGTGTTTAAAAAAATGTGCTGATAGTATAAATTGTGGAAAGCTTGTAGATGGGCATGCTCCTGCGATTAGTGGTAATTCTTTAAATGCATATCTTGTTGCAAACATTACAACGGATCATGAGTGTTCTACTTATGAAGAGGCAGTAGAAAAAATTATGAGAGGGCAAATTGTAGAAGTGAGAGAGGGAACAGTTTGCAAGGATTTACAAAATTTAATAAAAATATTTGATTATCCATATTATCTTAGAGCAAATTTAGTAACTGATGATAGCCACCCAGATACTATAATTAACAAGGGACACATTGATAAAATTATTAGGATGGCTATAAAACTTGGTGCTGACCCTATAAAAGCAATTAAAATGGGAAGTTTTAATACAGCTATGCACTATGGATTTAAAAATATGGGTGCAATAGGAGTTGGATATATTGCAAATTTCATAATTCTTGATGATTTAGAAGAATTTAAGATAGATAGAGTATTTTTAAAAGGAAAACTTGTAGCAGAAAATGGAAAAGTCCTAAAAAAATATGCTGATGAAAAGAAGGGATTAGATAAAATAAAATTTAAAAAAGTATATAATTCGTTTGATTTAAATGATGTGAGTAGTGATAATTTTTCTATAAAGGAAAGAGGGAGAAAATTACGAGCAATTAAATTAATCCCTGGTGGAGTTTTAACTGAGATGGCAGAGTTTGACATAGTAGAAAATAGTGAGTTGCCATATGGAGTTAATATAAATAATGATATAGCAAAAATTGCAGTAGTTGAGAGACATAAAAATACAGGACACATTGGGATTGGTTTTATAAATGGATATGGGATTAAAAAGGGAGCTATCGCATCAACCATAGGCCATGATTCACATAATATTATTGTAGTTGGTGTGAGTGATGAAGATATGGCTATCGCAGTAAATACAGTTAAAAATAATAATGGTGGTATTTCTATTGTATGTGATGGTAAAGTTCTTGGGAGTTTAAAACTTGAAGTTGCAGGACTTATGACAGAGAGTAGTGAATCTTATGTGATAGAAACATTAGATAATTTGAAAAATATTGCATATGAGACACTTGGTGTAAATAAAATATATGATCCATTTATGACACTTGCATTTATGCAATTACCTGTTATACCAGATTTTAAAATAATTCCAAAAGGACTTGTAGATGTAACGGAGCAAAAAATTGTTAGCACGATTTTTTAAAGTAATTAATAAAATCAAAAATTTAAAATTTATGGCAATCGCTATAATATGCTTTTTTTAAAATTTTATTTTTAAAATATTTAAAAATGTAGGGCTTATAGGAAAATTTAAAAAGAATTGTAACATTTTACAGATTTTTATAATTTAAAATATAAAATAAGAAAATAGATATAATAACCTATAAAATATAATTTAGAAAAAATAAATATTTACAAAACTAAAACTCAATATGGTTTTAGTTTTTTTGTTTTCAAAATTTTTTATGGGTATGTGGTGGTATGGCAACAGATAGGTCGGCCTACGATTAACTCTACTGTCTTGAATACGGGCTCGCGGTGCTTCGCCCCTACGACTATCGCAACATATAGAAAAAAATTTTTAAAAAAATTAATATTTTGTATTGAAAAATTTAATTTAATCTTATAAAATGTATATCAAGTTAAAATAAATTAAAAAAAATTAGGGTATATTTTGCATTATTAAAAAATTTGAAACCCCCTTTTATAGTTGGGAAAAAATTAGTAAAAATTTTAGGCAATAAAAAATAATTATATTTTCTAAATTTTTTATAATTCAATATTCTAAAAACTTAAAAATCCCCTATTAGGATGTTTCCAAAATTGCAGATATTCCAAAATCAATAAATTAAATTGAGGTGTAGTATGAAAATTTATAAAGAAGGACATAGTATGTATGGTCATTGTTGGATTGAAGGAGATGATGTTTGGTTTTGGGTTTGTGTGGGTGATGGTCAATCTAAATACGGACCATATTCTTCGTTAGTAGATGCTATGGAAGAATTCAATCATTGGTGCATTTGATGGATTCAAACTACTATAATTTTTATTCAATACAATATATGAGTTATATGAATGCTTTTAAGTAAATGTATAATTAAAGTTAAAAAAGTAAGTATGGTAGAATTTTAGTTTTAATTTTTTAGAGGTATATTATGAATGAATTTGATGATTATAGTAAATTTAAGAGTGAAGAACTAACTGGTGGATCTTTTGAAAATTATTATAAAAAAAAATTTGAAGATTCCCCTT
>CAMIYN010000040.1 GCA_946403075.1 uncultured Lachnospiraceae bacterium
TAATAAGAAGGAAAATGCACAAGAAAAAAGTTTTCCTAAGGTCCACGTTAACTGGGCGAGACGGAATTTAGCAAAACCAACCTCAAACCTGCATAAAATAAGCATTTTTGCAATTAGACTTTTTGCATATTTTGATAAAAAATGAGAAAAAAATTAAAAATTTAATAGGTTTATGATGAGTGAGATATAAAAAATCTGACTCTTTTTTTTATGTTAAAAATTAAGGAGGAATGAAAATGGAAAAAGAAGATGCAATAAAATATTTAGAGAATTTACAACAAGGAGATTTTTTAACAGTTAATATTCCAATTATAGCAGACAAAAAAATACAAGTAACTGCAATGTATGTTGGAAAAGATAAAGAGGGAAGATATAACTTCATAGATAGTGGGAATTTTATATTATCAAAAGAGTTTTTAGAAAAAGGTAATATCTCAATAGATAAAGAATATAACGGAGATATTGCAACAGATATTTATGCTAAATTTAAGAGAGAACAAGAACGAAAGAACAAACAGAAAAAGTATAATAGAGATTATAGATAAAGAAATGGAAGTGATAATATATGGAAAGAAAAGAAATATCCGAGCAAATTGGAGAATTAAATTTAAAAATATTTTCTGCAAATAAAGAACTTGAAGAAATGGAACTTAATATAAGAAAGAAAAAGATAGAGATTAGAAGATACAAAAATGAAGTTACAGGCTTACAATTAATGTTGGAAGAAATTGATATTGAAAGATGGAAAGAAAAGAGAAAAGAAAAAAAAGAAATAAAAAGAAATAATACAGTAGAAAAAAACTTAAAAGAAGCAACAAATAGCGATTATTATTCACAAGAAAAGAAATTTAATGATACAGAAAATTCATATATAGATTATGTGGCAAGAAATGTATTACCATATAATGATTGAACATAAGGCGAGTTGATGAAAGTTAAGTAATCAATTCGCCTTTTTTGCATTCTAGGGAAATTTACATAGCCTTTATTTTAACTAATAAGGGCGAACTTAAAAGAAAGGAGGAAAACCCAATGTCAGAATGCAAAGTAATTGCAATAGCAAATCAAAAAGGTGGAGTAGGAAAAACTACTACTACATTTAGTTTAGGTGTTGCATTGGCTAAAGAGGGCAAGAAAGTATTGTTGGTAGATGCAGATCCACAACGGAGATTTAACAACATATATGGGGTATTATGACCAAGATAATTTGCCTGTAACAATATCCACACTTATAGAAAAGAAAATGAATGACCAAGATGTAAGACCAGAACAAGCAATATTGCAACATAAAGAGGGTATAGATTTAATTCCATCAAACTTGAACTTATCGCTTACAGAAGTTAATATGTTTAATGCAATGAGCAGAGAATATTTGATAAGAGATTGTTTGGGAGAATTAAAAAAAGATTATAATTATATTTTAATTGATTGTATGCCGTCTTTGAGTATGCTTACAACAAATGCTTTAGCAATGGCTAATGAAGTAATAATTCCAGTACAAAGTCAATATTTATCTGCTAAAGGTATGGGAAATTTGTTAAAAACAATTTCTATTGTAAAAAGAAAACTAAATAAAGATTTAAAAGTTGGTGGTATATTGCTTACATTAGTTGATAAAAGAACAAATTTGCCGAGAGCAATACAACAAGAATTAGAAGAAAACTATGGCAGTATTGTTAAACTATATGATAGTCAAATACCAGTAGCGATAAAAACTGCCGAATCCACCTCAAAAGGAAAAAGCATTTTTGCGTATGACAAAAACAGCAAAGTAGCAGAGGCTTATTCATTTTTTGCAAAGGAGGTGTTAAAGGAAGATGAAAGAGAAAGAAGAAAAAATGCACTTGCCAAAGGTTTCGATAGATGACTTTTTTACAAGTCAAGAAGAAAGAGATGCACAAAAATTAGAAAGAATACAAAAGATTTCAATTACTGAAATTTCAAGTTTTCCAAATCACCCATTTAAAGTAAGAGATGATGAGAAAATGTTTGAAACAGTAGAAAGTATTAAAGAACACGGAGTGCTAGTACCTGCAATAGTTAGACCAAAAGAAGATGGAACTTATGAAATGGTATCTGGACATAGAAGAAAAAGGGCTTGTGAACTTGCACAAATAGAGGAATTGCCTTGTATAGTCAGAAATTTAACAGATGATGAGGCAACAATTATAATGGTAGATAGTAACTTACAAAGAGAACAAATACTTCCAAGTGAAAGAGCATTTGCATACAAAATGAAGTTAGAGGCTATAAAAAGTCAAGGAAAAAGAAATGATTTAACTTCTACACAACCTGTGCAGAAGTTGTCAGTTGAAGTTATTGCTGATGAAATGGGAGAAAGTAGAGAAAGTGTTAGAAGATATATAAGATTAACAGAGCTAATCCCAGAATTATTACAATTTGTTGATAATCACTATCTGCGAGATAAAGAAAATATGACAATGGCTTTAGCACCTGCGATAGAAATATCTTATTTAAGTAAAAATGAACAAGATATGTTACTTGAGGCAATGGAAACATCACTTGCAACACCATCTACACCACAAGCAAAAAGATTAAGGGAGGAAAGTGAAAAAGGAACATTAACAGAAGAAAAAATACAAGATATATTAGATGAAGAAAAACCTAATCAAAAGGAACAAGTGAAATTTACTTATGACAAAGTAAAGAACTATTTTCCAAAAGGTTACACTGTGCAACAAATGCAAAATGTAATTGAAAAGTTATTACAAAAGTATCAGTTACAATGGCAAAATAAACAATATGAAAGATAATACGAAATAATAAAGAATGTATATACAACAATAAATGTATATACGATTTTTTATTTCCCCCTCCTTACAATCTACCCCCTTATTACTAGCTATTTACTAACTGAAAAGGAATATTATATATAAATATATTAAATATTATATAATCACACATTTGCTTGAATTTTGATTTGCATTTAAAATAAAGACAAAGGAGAGTGATTGTTATGAGAAAATTAATAGTTATAGCAATAATTTTATTAACAGGTATGGGAGTTAGTTTTAACAACACGAAAAAGGTAAATGAAAAATGGGGAGATAATGGTACAGCAAATAGAATTGATACAAGTTTGTCAGAAGAATCAAAGGAAAGACTAGAGAAAAATCAACAGGAAATTGAAAAAATCATAAATGATGAAAAAATAGCAGAAGGAATAGTAGAAGAAACGAAAGTAAGTGAGCAAGATGAAAAAGTAAAACAAGAACAAAAAAATGAAACAACTCAAGTACAAAGCAATAGTAATTCAAATGCTAGTAAAAAACAAGAAAGTAATACAAAAACTAATACAAAAGCTAATTCAAATACTGCAAAAAAAAGTGAAAATACATCAAAGCAAGAAAAACCAAGTGAAAGTGTAGCAGAGGTAAAACAGGAAACACCAAAACAGGAGGAAAAAACACATCAAACTACACCTAAACAAGAAGAAAAAATATATTGCGTTGATGGTGGAAAAACACACATTGCAGGAGATGGAGCAAATGAACACGGATATTATAAAACTTGGGATGAGGCATTTAGTGCTTATGAAAAATATACAGAGGGTTGGGAATCAAGTCATTTTAAAATAAATCAATGTTTTTGTGGACTTTATTATTTCTCTGTAACAAAATAAAAAACTAAAATTAAGAGCGTAATGCTCTTTTTTTTGTGAGTAAAAGAAAGGAATTGATAAAAAATGAAAACTAAAACAAAAAAAGTTATGGCAATAATTATGCTAATATTAATGCTAATAAATGCTATGCCTATAAGTGCTTTTGCAACATTTATAACAGATATAAATAGTGATGCAACTTTTGGAGTTATAAGTGGAAGTTTAAGTGAATATGGACACGAATTGCACTATGCAAATTATGACGGCTCAACATATATAGCATTTTGTACTCAATTTGGTAAAACTTCACCAACAGGAAGGGATTATGCCTTTAATAATGAATTTTATGCAGAATATAAAGAAAATAGACCAGAATATGAAAGAATAGCAGAAATGATATATTTTGGATATACAATGAATTATGGATTAGGAATACCATCTAGTACAGAGGCAAAAAAAGCAGCGTGTGCTACTCAACAATATGTATGGGAATACATTTATAACAATATAGACAGTAGTGGAAAAACACCACCATCACGAGATTCTTGGAGTGGTGGATATATGTCATCATCACAATACTCAAATTGGGTATCAAATACAGAAAATTTATATAATCAATATCATAAAGATGTTTCATTTAATGGAGCAACAAACAAAGTAGATATTGGAGATACAACTACCTTTTCAGATAGTAACGGAGTATTACAACATTATGAAAGTTTTAATAAAACTATAAATGGTGTTAATTTTGCTCACGATAATGGTAGCAATGAATTAAGAGTAACAGCAACAAATGATAGCAATTCTGGAAAAACAACTTTTAAATCAAGAGATTATGGATATTATGAACTAATGCCAAATGGAGCAAAATATTCAAGTAGCAGTATGTCAAACTATGTATATTTTAGATTTACATCTGGCTCAGTACAAAATTTAATGTTTTCTAACTATGTAGATCCATCACATTTTAGTGTTTCAGTAGAAGTACAAAGTGGAAAAGTATTAGTTAAAAAAATAAATAATATGGGAAATCCAGTAGCAGATTGTAATTTTGAACTTTATAAAGATGAGGCTTGTACTCAAAGAGTAGCAAGTGGAAAATCTGCAAGTAATGGACAAATAACATTTGAAAAACTAAAAGTAGGAACATACTTTGTAAAAGAAACATCAGTACCAACAGGTTATTTACTAGATACAAATATAAAAAGAGTAGATGTAAGAAATGGAGAAACATCAACAGTAGAATTTAAAAATAATGAGCCAACAGGAAAATTACTAATTCACAAAGTTAGTGAAAACAATGACAAAGTTGGTGGAGCAATATTTTCTGTAACTGCAGAGGAAAATATAAAAAATGTAGCAGGAACTAAAACTTTTTATACAAAAGGACAAGAAGTAGCAAAAATAACATCAGCAAATGGAACAGGAATTGCAGAAATTGCAGAATTGCCACTAGGTAAGTATTCTGTAAAAGAAATACAAGCACCAAAAGGTTATTTATTAAATGAACAAGTATTTCAAGTAAATTTAGAATATAAAAATTCAACAACTCCAGTTATTGAACTTGAAATAAAAGGTGTTGTAAACCACGAGCCAACAGGAACAATAGCAATAGTAAAGAAAGATAGCAAAACAGGTAGTGTAGCACAGGGAGATGCAACACTAGAAAATGCAGTTTATAAAATATATGCAAATGAAGATATTTACAATGTAGCAAAATCTAAAAAGTTTTATAGTAAAGGAGATTTAGTTGCTACAAGAAATACAGATAAAAATGGAAATACAACAGATGTTACAGGACTTCCTTTAGGAACTTATATAGTAAAAGAAGAAGTAGCACCAAAAGGTTATTTATTAGATACAACAGTATATGAGGTAAAACTTGAATACAAAGACCAATATGAGAAAGTAATTTATGGTAAAGCAAATAGCAAAGACAAAGTAAAAGAAATGGGAGTACACATTTTCAAAAGTGGAATAAAAGTTAATTCTGGAAAAACTCCAGGACTTGCTGGAGCAGAATTTACAATAAAACTTAATAGTGCCGTAGAAAAAGCCTATGAAAATGGATATAGCTATGCAGAAGTATGGAATGGTATAGATGAATACGGCAATAAAGTAGAAATTGATAGAAACAGAGTAGCAAAAGCACAAGAAATTGCTCCTACTTATGAGGCAATAGTAACAAATGAAAGTGGAGATGCTTATACACAAAATAAGTTACCATACGGAACTTATATTGTAAAAGAAACAGTAACACCAAAAGACTATGAAACTGCATCAGATTTCACATTTTCTATAACAGATGATGAAACAGAAATAAAAGATGTTGCTCAAAAAGTTAAGCATATAGTAGTAAACAATGAACAACAAGAAACTTATATAAAATTAGTTAAAAAAGATTTAAAAACAAATAAGACAGTTACATTAACAAATGCAAGTTTTCAAATAAAAGCCACTAAAGATATTTATGATCGTGCAACAGGAAAAATACTATATAAAAAAGGAGAGGCTGTATCTCAAAAAATTGGTAGTACAACATTTAATTCTTTTACAACCAATGCAGACAATTTAGTTGTACCAGATAAAAGTTATACAAACGATAAAGAAGATAAAGGAACAATTATAACACCATTAAAACTTGAAGTAGGAAGTTATGAAGTTACAGAAATAAAAATTCCAGAGGGATTTTTACAATTAGATAATTCTGTAAAATTTGATGTAAAAGGAATTAGAGATTATGATAAAGACCAAGACGGAGATTTTATAAAAGAAATTATTATAAAGAATGAACAACCTACTGCAACAATTATCATTGATAAAAGTGTGCTATTTCGAGAAAACGCAGATACTTCTATTGTAGATATATCTGATTTAAGCCCTATACAATTCAAATTAACTGCAAAAGAAGATGTAATAGACAAAGCAGATGGAAGTGTAATTTATAAAAAAGGTCAAGAAATTAAAACTTATAATTTAGATAAAAAAGGTAATTTGAAAATTGAAGAACTACCTATTGGAAAATATGAATTACAAGAAATTAAAACTTTAGATGGGTTAGTTTTAAATGATACAAAATATGAATTTAAGTTTGAAAAGAAAGATGATACAACAAAAGTATATACACAAACAAGAGAAGTTATAAATGATACAACATTAACAGAAATATCAAAACAAGATATTACAGGAGATAAAGAACTAGAGGGTGCAAAACTTACTGTTTTAGAGGGAGATAAAGTAATTGATACTTGGACATCAACTGATAAAACTCATAAAATTGAAGGTTTAAAAGTAGGTACAGAATACACATTAAGAGAAGAAATTGCTCCAGATGGATATGTTCGTGCAACAGATATTCAATTTAAAGTAGAAAATACTAAAGAAAATCAAAAAGTAAAGATGATAGATAAAATAGTTACAATGACAAAAGAAGATGTTGGAGGAAAAGAAATTGAGGGAGCAAAAATTCAAGTAACAAAAGATGGAAAAGTAATTGATGAATGGGTATCTACAAAAGAAAGCCATAATATAAAAGGACTTGAAGAAAATAATGAATATGTATTACACGAAGAATATGCTCCAGATGGATATGTAATTGCAACAGACATTAAATTTAAAGTAACAACAAATAAAGAAACACAAAAAGTTACAATGACAGATAAAGTTGTAGAAATTTCAAAAGAAGACATAGGTGGAAAAGAAATTGAGGGAGCAAAAATTCAAGTAACAAAAGATGGAAAAGTAATTGATGAATGGGTATCTGAAAAAGAAGCTCATAAAGTAAAAGGACTAAAAGAGGGAGAAATATATAAATTACACGAAGAAGTTTGTGTAAATGAGTATGTTAAAGCAACAGATGTTGAGTTTAAAGTTACAACTGATAAAGAAACACAAAAAATAGTAATGATTGATAAAATTGTTGAAATTGTAAAAACAGATTTAGTAACAGGCGAAGAACTAGAGGGAGCAAAATTAAAAGTTGTAGATGAAAATAATGAGGTAATTGATGAATGGGTAAGCACTAAAGAGCCACACAAAGTTACAGGACTTGAAGAAAACAAAACTTACAAATTGATAGAGGTAACTACACCTTATGGCTATGAAATTGCAGAAGAAATAACATTCACAGTTACAACTGATAAAGAAACACAAAAAATCGAAATGAAAGATATGCCTATACTAAAAGATGTAAAAGTTGTAAAAATAGATAGCAAAACAAAAGAAATAATAAAAGCAAAATTTACTTTTGGACTTTATGAAGATGAAGAATGCACAAAGTTAATACAACAAATGGATTCTAATAAAGATGAGGGAATTGTTACTTTTGAAGATTTAAGATATGGAACTTACTTTATAAAAGAAATAACTGCACCAAAAGGCTATAATAAGTCAGATGAAGTAGCAAAAGTAGAAATAAATGATAAAGGTGTTTTTGTAAATGGAAACTTAATAGAAGAAAAAGATTCTGCTTATAGTTTTGAATTTGAAAATGCACCAATAGAAACACCAAATACAAATGATGGAAGAAACACATTGTTATTAGGTGAAATTGCAGGAATGTCTGCATTAACACTTGCAACAATAGGAATATATGAAATTATCAAAAGAAGAAAAAATAAATAGAATAAAAAGGCAAAAAGGTGGCAAGTAAATTAGCCACCTTTTAACTTTGAAAGTAGGTGGAAAATGGCAGAATTTAGTTCAATTCAAAAAAACAAATTAGTACAAAAGTTAAAAGGCATAAATGTAACAACAGAAAAAGAGATTTTAAATCTTAAAGTGGCAGAGTTAAAGAAAATAAATGAAATGGAAAATATACAAAATTTAACTTTAAAAGATATAGAAATAATATGGCTTATGCAAGAGGCGATAGAAAAGAAAAGTTTATTAGAATTTTTCACAAATACTGAATAATAGGAGGTGGGCATATTGGGACAGATAGCGAATACAAGGAAACTTTATAAAGAAAAAATAGATAGTATAACAAAAACTGAAGAAAATTGGCTTTCTTTTTTAGATAGTTCTAGTTGGCATTTTAAATATAATTTTGTAGATAAAGTTTTGATATATGCTCAAAGACCAGAGGCAACGGCTTGTGCAGAAATGGAAAATGAATGGAACAGAAAATGTCGTAGATGGGTTAATAAAGATGCAAAAGGAATATTTGTATTAGCAAAAGATGAAGATAGCCCATATCCTTTTAGATTAGTTTTTGATGTATCAGATACTCACAATAGTAAAGGAACAGAATATAAATTATGGAGTGTAAAACCAGAGTATGAAGAAAAAATAATTGAAACATTACAAACTACTTTTGGAGGAGAAACAGAAAGTAATCAATTATCTGAAAACATTATAATAAATGCTTATAATATGGTAACAGATAATATTCAAGATTATTTATCTAGTATTCATCAAAATAAAAAAGGCACAATATTGGAAAACTTGTCTGATGATGAAGTACAAAATATAACTGTGGCAACAGTATGGGCAAGTGTATCATATATGATGATGACAAGATGTGGTATAAATGCTAGAGAAAAGATAAATATTCAAGAATTTACTTTTATAAAGGAATTTAACAATGATAAAATAATAACTGCGTTAGGTACTGCAATAAGTGATATTGCTGAAATGGGATTAAGAGAAATTGCAAAGACAGTTATAAATTTACAAAATGAAGAAAAAAATATAAATCACACATTTGTAAAAAATAAAGAACAAGAGTATTCTAATAATAAAGAAATTGAAAAGGGAGGAATTAGAAATGGAGAAAATAGAATACAGGAGAGTTGGAGATTATCAAATACCAAATCTAGTAATGGAGAAAGAGCAGATACCAAGTGGAAAATACGCAAGAATGAGGCTTCATTATCTAAAGAGCCACAAGAAAGCAGATTATTTGATATTATTGATGGACAAGAAATTAAACGAAGAATTGAGTCAAATTCAAGAGAGGGCAACACAAATGGTCAAAGAGATAGTGGAGAAACTAGCCAAACAAGATGGAACAACAGAGGAATTGAAAGCACAAGACCAAATGAAATGGGCAGGACTAATGCAGAATTACAAGTTGATGGCAGAGGAACAAGTAACGAGGGAGCTAATTTACAATTAGAAGAAAATCGTAATATATGGATAGATAAAAATGAAAAAGTAAAATTTAATGATTATGAAACAATAGATAAAATATTAAGCAATGCACCTAATATATTGAAAAATCAAGATAATTTAGCAACACATTTGAAATTCAATACTGATGAAGAAAGGCAAAAATATATATCTAATATTTTAGGAAATGCTTATACAGAATATGTGATAGATGAAAATCAAAGAGTAGGTTATAAAAGTTATGATAATGGCTTATATTTATGGAAAGGCGATTATCTTAATAGAACTGAAGAATGTTTTAGAACTTGGAATGAAATAACAGAATATTTTGTAGGAAATAATTTAAACAAAGAAAATGAAAATATAGTAAATGATTTACAAACTGAAAATGAACAAATCCAAAATATAACAGAGGTAGAAGATACTTCTGTTTTTTCTTTTTCACAAGAAGAAATTGATAATGCCTTAAAAATTGGTAGTGGAGTAGTAGATGGAAAGTATAGAATTTATGAATTTTTATCAAGAGGATTATCAAGTAAAGAAAATGCTGAATTTCTAAAAAATGAATATGGAATAGGTGGAACAAGTGAAAATGCAGATGGAATAGCAAAATGGTATGATAGCAAAGGACTTACAATATCAAGAGGTAGTGGAGAAAATGCTCCTACTTTAAAATTAAGTTGGAGAGATGTAGAAAAAAGAATTAGAGAACTTATAAGTTCTAATAGATATTTAACAGATTACCAACAAGATCAATATTATGATTGGCTAGATGTAAACGGAATAACACCTAATAATGCAGAAGAACAAATAAAAGATGAAGATTACAAATTAGCAGAAAGATTGCATAATTATATGATGAACTATGATATGGTTGCATATCATAACAATTTTTCATTAGATAATACAATAGAACAAAATATTGAATTGTTACAAGCAGATATAAATGATGAAATGAATATACAAGATTATATTGATTTTTTAAAAGCAAGTTATGAAGATTTAGATTATGATGATGAAACATCAGTAGAGGCAAGAAGTTTAATTTTAGAATTAGAAAAAAGACTTCCATATTATGAATTTCATAATGGAGATATTGTTTATATTGGAGCAGATGAGTTTGAAATTAGAGCAATAGATAATGATAGAGCAGTTTTAGTAGATACTTCATTTCCACTATATACAAAAGAAATGTCTAGAGAAGAATTTGATAGAAAAATAAAAGAAAATCCTGCAAATGATAAATTAAGAACAGGAATAAGAATACAAGATAAAATAGAAAATACTAAAGTAGATGAAATAATTGAGGAACAAGAAGATACATCATTTAATCAATGGCTAGACACATTTATTCAAGAAAAAGGAATTGATTTAGATTACACTTTTACAATAGAAGACGAAGGTATAACTCATATATTTGAATTAGGTAATGTTATAGAAAATATTAAAACAACATCTAAAGAAGAACAAAATGCAATTAAAGATATGATAGTAAAAATTGATTTTTATAATGGAGATGTTGTCGATTATTTTAAGCATTTAGCAAAAGCATTAGTTAAGAATTATTATCAAATAGAAGAACAAGAGATTATACCAGAAAAGCAAGAAAATAAAACAGAATTAGAAGATTTAAAACCACAAGTTAAAAGAAAAAGAAGAAATAAAATTGAGTATTTTGACTTACACCCAGAAATACCAATTGCAGAAAGAAACAATTTCAAAATTGATAATAACGATTTAGGTATTGGTGGTAAAAAAGAGAAATATAAAAATAATATAGAGGCTATAAAAGTATTAAAACTATGTGAAGAACAAAATAGATATGCAACAAAAGAAGAACAAGAGATATTATCAAAATATGTAGGTTGGGGAGGAATACCAGAAGCATTTGATAGTAGAATTGATAATTGGCATAATGAATATGAAGAATTAAAAAGCTTACTAACTGAAAAAGAATATAAAGAGGCTAAAAAATCAACACTAACAGCATTTTATACTCCTCCAATAGTAATTAGGTCAATATACAGAGCATTGGAAAATATGGGACTTGAAAGAGGAAATATATTAGAACCAAGTTGTCGGTATTGGTAACTTTATGGGTATGATACCAGACACTTTAGATGAGTGCAAAATGTATGGAATTGAAATTGATACTATTTCTGGAGGAATAGCAAGACAGTTATATCAAAAAAATACAATAGCAGTAAAAGGCTTTGAAGATGTAGAACTTCCAGACTCTTTTTTTGATGTAGCAGTGGGAAATGTTCCTTTTGGAGATTTCAAACCTTATGACAAAAGATATGATAAAAACAATTTTCTAATTCACGATTATTTCTTTGGAAAAACATTAGATAAAATAAGACCAAATGGAGTAATTGCTTTTATATCAAGTAAAGGAACTTTAGATAAAGAAAGTAAAGATGTAAGAAGATATATTTCACAAAGGGCAGAACTAATAGGAGCAATACGACTTCCAAATGATACTTTTAAGAAAAATGCAGGAACAGAAGTTACAACAGATATTATCTTTTTAAAGAAAAGAGATAAAATCACTGATATTGAGGACGATTGGGTACATCTCGATACTACAGAAGATGGAATAAGAATGAACAAATACTTTATAGACCATCCAGAAATGATTTTAGGAAATATGGAGGAGATAACTACTCAATATGGAAAAGATTATGCCTGTAAATCTTATGAAAATGCAAATTTAGAAGATTTATTAAATAATGCAATACAAAACTTGAGTGCAGAAATTGAAGATTATCAAATTGATATTATAGATGAAGAAGAAACATCAATACCTGCAGATCCAAGTGTAAGAAATTTCTCATATACAATAGTAGATGAACAAGTATATTATAGAGAAAACAGTCAAATGTATTTACAAGATTTGCCTGTAACATCTATAAATAGAATAAAAGGTATGATAGCAATAAGAGATTGTGTAAGAAATCTAATAGAATTGCAAATAGACGATAGTTCTGACGAAGAAATAAAGAGGGAGCAAGTAAAATTAAATGGCTTATATGATAAGTTTTCAAAAGAATATGGACTAATAAATAGTAGAACAAATGAAAGAGCATTTTCTGAAGATAGTAGTTATTATTTATTATGCTCTCTTGAAGTTTTAAATGAAAATAAGCAATTTGTTAGAAAAGCAGATATGTTTACTAAAAGAACTATAAAACCACATAAGGTTATTTCAAAAGCAAATAATAGTGTAGATGCATTAATTTTATCAATATCAGAAAAAGCAAGAGTTGATATTGAATATATGCAAAAATTAACTGGAAAAAGTGAAGAACAAATAATAAAAGAATTAGAGGGAAGTATATACAAAGATCCAATAAGTGAAGAATATGTAACAGCAGATGAATATCTTTCTGGAAATGTCAGAGAAAAATTGAAAATTGCTCAAAGATTTGCAGAAAATAATTCAGAATATGAAACTAATGTAAAAGCATTAGAGCAAGTAAAAATAAAAGATTTATCTGCAAGTGAAATAAGTGTAAGATTAGGAGCAACTTGGATACCACCGTCAGATATTAGAGATTTTATATTTGAATTACTTGAAACTCCAGAGCATAGAAGAAGTTATATAGATGTACATTATTCTGATTATACATCAGAATGGAATATAAGTGGAAAAAGTGAAGATAGAGGAAATGTAAGGTCATATAACACCTATGGAACTAGCAGAGCCAATGCTTATAAGATTATAGAATCAACTTTAAATTTAAAAGATGTTAGAATTACAGATACAGTTATAGATGAAAACGGAAAAGAACAAAAAGTTTTAAATGCAAAAGAAACTGCAATAGCACAAGCAAAACAAGAACTAATAAAAACAAAGTTTGAGGAATGGATATGGAAAGACCAAGCAAGACGAGAAAGATTAGTTAATTCATATAATGAAAAATTTAATAGTATAAGACCTCGTGAATATGACGGACAATATATAACTTTCGGAGGAATGAATCCAGAAATAAATCTAAGAAAACATCAAATAAATGCTATTGCTCATATTTTATATGGAGGAAACACATTACTTGCTCACGAAGTACGGAGCAGGAAAGACTTTTGAAATGGTAGCAGGTAGTATGGAAAGTAAAAGACTTGGATTATGTAACAAGTCTTTATTTGTTGTTCCAAATCATATTATAGAGCAATTTGCATCAGAATTTATGCAATTATATCCATCAGCAAATATTTTAGTAGCAACTAAAAAAGATTTTGCAACAAATAATCGTAAGAAATTTTGTAGTAAGATAGCAACAGGGGAATATGATGCAATAATAATAGGGCATAGTCAATTTGAAAAAATACCAATGTCAAAAGAAAGACAAGAGAAGATACTGCAAAAACAAATAAATGATTTAACCCTAGGAATAAATGATTTAAAAAATAATGATGGAGAATATTATTCAATAAAACAATTAGAAAAAAGCCAAGCAAAATTAGAAGAAAAATTAAAAAGACTTAATGACCAAAGTAGAAAAGATGATGTTATAACATTTGAACAATTAGGTTGTGATAGAATTTTTATAGATGAGGCACATTATTTTAAAAATTTATTCTTATTTACAAAAATGCGTAATGTAGGAGGGATAGCACAGACAGAGGCACAAAAAAGTTCTGACTTGTTTATGAAATGTCAATATCTTGATGAACTAACTGGAGGGAAAGGTATTGTATTTGCAACAGGAACTCCTGTATCTAATTCAATGGTGGAAATGTACACAATGCAACGATATTTACAATATAAAGCATTAGAAGAAAGAAATTTATTACAATTTGATTCGTGGGCAAGTACATTTGGAGAAACAGTAACAGCTATTGAACTTGCTCCAGAGGGAACAGGTTATAGAGCAAAAACAAGATTTGCAAAATTTTATAATCTTCCAGAACTTATGAGTATGTTTAAAGAAGTTGCAGATATTCAAACTGCAGAAACATTAAATCTTCCTGTACCAAAGGCAAATTTTAAAACTATTACTGTCAAACCAAGTGATATACAAAAAGAAATGGTAGCAGATTTAGGAAAAAGAGCAGAGGCTATTAGAAAACGAGAAGTAGATAGTAAGACAGACAATATGTTAAAGATAACCAATGAGGGAAGAAAATTAGCACTTGACCAAAGATTATTAAATGATATGTTGGGAGATTTTGAAGGTAGCAAAGTAAATATTTGTGCTAATAATGTTTATGAAATATGGGATAAGAGCAAAGAGAAAAAATCTACTCAATTAGTATTTTGCGATTTATCAACTCCTAATAATGACGGAAAATTCAATGTATATGATGATTTAAAACAAAAGTTAATAGATAGAGGAATACCAGATAATGAAATAGCATTTATACACGAGGCTAATACAGAGGCAAGAAAAAAAGAACTATTTGCTAAAGTGAGAAAAGGAGATGTAAGAGTTCTTATAGGCTCAACAGCTAAAATGGGAGCAGGTACAAATGTACAAAATAAACTTATAGCACTTCATCATTTAGATTGTCCGTGGCGACCTGCAGATCTAACACAAAGAAATGGTAGAGGTATAAGACAGGGAAACGAAAATGATGAAATTTATGTATTCACCTATGTAACAGAGGGAACATTTGACGCATATCTTTATCAGTTAGTAGAAAATAAGCAAAAATTCATATCTCAAATAATGACATCAAAAGCAATAGTTCGTTCTGCAGAAGATATAGACGAAAAAGCACTTTCTTATGCAGAAATAAAAGCACTTGCTGCAGGAAATCCTCTAATTATAGAAAAAACTGAATTAGATGCTGAAGTTTCAAAATTAAAACTATTAAAACAAAGTTATTTAAGCCAAATATATGCTTTAGAAGATTCAATAGTTAAGTATTATCCTGTTGAAATAAAAACTACCACAGATTTAATTTCAAATATTGAAAAAGATATACAAATTGTTAATGAAAATACTAAAATAGATAATGAAGAAAAGTTTTCTCCTATGACTTTGAGTGGAAAGACATATACAAAAAAGGAAGATGCAGGGAAAATGTTACTTGAAATATGTAAGAATAAAGAAGGCAAAGAGCCAGAAGATATTGGAGAATATAGAGGAATGAAAATGCAATTAGAAATTGTAGGACAAGATTTTATTTTAGAATTAAATAATAATTCATCATATATTGTAAAACTAGGTAGTGATATTCACGGAAATATAACAAGAATAGATAATGCCATTACAGATATGAATAAAAAGTTAGAAGATAACAAATTGAAATTATCTACATTAAAACAACAATTTGAAAATGCAAAAGTAGATGTAAAAGTTCCGTTTGATAAAGAGGAAGAACTTGCAGAAAAAACAAAAAGGCTTAATAGATTAAATAAAGAACTAGAAATCAATGAAAAAGAAAATGAAATTATAGATGATGTAATGGAAGAACAAAAAGAAGTAGATATAAAAGACAAAGAATGTCCAGACTATAATAAAGATGATTTTAGGTAGAATATTTAGAAATGGAGATAGAAATATCTCTATTTCTATTTGTGAGTTAGTTGTAAAATATTTGTAATAATGGTATAATCTCCATAGAAATAGTAATTTGTAAAGGAGGTATTTATGGGAATAGAACATTCGCAAAATTATTTACATAGTAAACAACTTGTAGCGACTTTGTTATCAAAGAGTAATATTTGTAACGACGATATTATAATTGAGATAGGTCCTGGAAAAGGAATTATTACCATTGAACTTGCAAAAAAAAGCAAGCAAGTTATAGCAATAGAGTTTGATGCGAAATTAGCGAAAACTTTATCTGAAAAGTATAAAGAATCTAAAAAAGTTCAAATAATAGAGATGGATTTTTTAAAATATAAAATATCAGTAAAAGAACCATATAAAGTATGTGCAAATATTCCATTTAACATAACTGCTGATATTGTGAAAAAGGTATTTGAAGCCGATAATCCTCCTGAAGATATATATTTCATAATGCAGTATGAGGCTTTTCTCAGGTATTCTGGACAGCCCTTTTATAACGAAAGTTTGAGGTCTCTTTTATACAAACCTTGGTTTTCCGCTGAATTGATTTATGAGTTTAAACCATCAGATTTTTATCCTGTGCCAAATGCACGAATATGTTTTGCTCACTTTCAAAGAAAAACATCTGCTGATGTTGAGGATGCGATAGACTATAGAAATTTTCTGTCATATATATTTTTAGCATCTGGAAATACTTTCAAAGATAAAACAAAAAAATTGTTTACTTATGAGCAACAAAAACGCATTTGCAAGTTTTTAAAAATTAAATTAGAGTCAACGCTTACTGAAATCTCATACGATGGATGGCTGTACCTATATGATGTTTTTCTTAAATTTGTTTCCAACGAAAAAAAAGCTATTATATTAAATGCTGAACAAGCCATGAAAAACAATCAAAACAAGATTCAAAAAAAACATCGAAATCGTAATCATGGTTATTGGAAATTTGAAACTAAGCGCCAAAAGAAAATTTTTAAATTGAAAAATTGAAAATAAGAATTTTATCCAGTAGCTATATTTCCAATTTCTATATTATTAGCAATAGTGTAAACAAAGAAGTTGACAGAAAAAAGTAATAAGCAAATTATAAATTACAATTTTATAGTTATTGATTTATAGTAATTTACCGAAAAGATTGTCA
>CAMIYN010000041.1 GCA_946403075.1 uncultured Lachnospiraceae bacterium
AAAAAAGAAATATTTAAAGGTGTGGCTACTGCATTAATTACACCTACAAATGAAAAAGGAATTGATTTTGATAATTTAGAAAAATTAATTAATTGGCAGATTGAAAAAGGAGTAAATGCTCTTGTAATAGCAGGAACTACTGGTGAGGGTTCGACACTTACTGATAGTGAACATAAGGAACTATTTGAATTTTCCTATGGCATTATTAAAAAAAGAGTTCCAATGATTGCAGGTACTGGTTCTAATGATACAGCATATTCTATTTCATTATCAAAATTTGCTTATAATTTAGGTGTTGATGCAATATTGGTGGTAACTCCTTATTACAATAAAACTACTCAAAATGGATTAGTAAAGATGTATACAGAGATTGCGAAATCTGTAGATATATCTATGATTTTATATAATGTACCATCAAGAACAGGTGTGAATATAGAACCAGAGACATATTTAGAACTTAGTAAAATAGATAATATAGTAGGAATAAAAGAAGCAAATGGAAATCTTGAAAAAATAATGACTACTTTTAATTTAGTATCTGACAAGATGGATATATATTCTGGAAACGATGACGAGATAGTTCCATTTTTGGCACTTGGTGGGAAAGGGGTAATTTCAGTTTTATCAAATATGTTGCCAAAAGAAACTGTAGAAATTTGTGATAGTTTTTTTAATGGAGATATAGAGAAAAGTAAAAAATTGCAGTTTAAATATTTAAAACTTATTAGAGCATTATTTAGTGAAGTTAATCCTATACCTATAAAAGCAGCAATGTCAAAATTAGGATTTTGTGAAAATTTTTTAAGATTACCTCTTATCACAATGGATGAAGTAAAACAAGAAAAAATGTTTTCTATTATGAAAGATTTAAATATTATATAATATAGTGATAAAGGGATGTTATAGTGGTGAAGCACCATAATCCCGTAGCAAGACAGTAGCGATAGTTGTAGGGGCCGTAGGGGCGAACCAGTGGGAGCCCTAAGCGAGCCCGTAGCAAGATAGTAGTGAAAGTAGTAGGGGGCGAAGTACCCCGTGCCCTAATAAAAAAGTAAAGGAGTAAATATAATAAGTAATTAATTAAATTAAATTTTATAACTTGTTATATAAAAAAATATGAATATTTTATTAACTGGAATGCTTGGCAAAATGGGTTTATCAGTTATAGATGTTGCAAAAAATTTTGATGATATAAAAATTGTAGCAGGTTTTGATAGACATAATGAAAAATATGATGGAAAAATTAATTGTTATAATAATTTTAATAATATAAAAGAAGATTTTGATGTAATAATTGATTTTTCAAATCATTTACTAACATATGATTTAATTGATTTTGCAGTTAAAAATAATAAAAGAATTGTAATTGCTACAACAGGTCAAGATGAAAAAGAAAAAAATTATATTTATAATGCAAGTAAAAAAATACCAATATTTTTGGCATCAAATTATTCTATAGGAATAACTATTTTAATTGAACTTGCAAAAAAAGTCTCAATGGAAATGGAGAATTCTGATATTGAAATAATAGAAACTCATCACAATCAAAAATTAGATTCACCAAGTGGGACAGCTCTTACAATAGCAGAAAAAATTAAAAGTATAAAAAATGGGTTTAATATAGTTATAGGTAGAAATGGAATAAAAAAAAGAGAAAAAAATGAAATCGGTATAAGTTCAATTAGGAGAGGAAATATTGTAGGAATTCACGAAGTAATAGTTTCAAATGAATATGAAACTATTACATTAAAACACGAAGCACATACTCGAGCTGTTTTTGCAAAAGGTGCAATTATGGCTAGTAAATTTTTGTTTAATAAAAATTTTGGTTTATATCAAATGAATGATATGATTTTAAAAAAATAGGAGATTGATATGAGAGTTGGAATTTTAGGATATGGAAATGTAGGAAAGGGAGTTGAACTTGCTTGTCATAAAGATAAAAATGTTGAATTAGTAGGAATTTTCACAAAAAGAGATAAAGAAAAAATCAAAACTCAAAAAAATTCAAAAGTTTATTCAGTAGATGAGTTAGATAGTTTTAAAAATGAAATTGATGTTTTGATAATTTGTGGGGGAAGTGCTACAGAATTACCAATTCTCACAAAAAAATATGCAAAAGATTTTAATGTGGTTGATAGTTTTGACACACATAAAGAGATTATAAATCATTTTTATAATGTTGATAGTGTGGCGAGAGAGAATAAACACACAGCACTTATTTCTTGTGGCTGGGATCCCGGTTTATTTTCAATGATTAGGTTACTTGGCAAGTCAATTTTTTTAGATAGTGAAATATATACTTTTTGGGGGAAAGGTGTAAGTCAAGGTCATAGTGATGCAGTGAGACGAATTGATGGAGTTATAGATGCGAGACAATACACAATACCGAAAGATGAAGCAATAGAATTAGTGAAATCAGGAAAAGGGAAAAATTTAACAGTTAGAGACAAACATTTGAGGGTTTGCTATGTAGTCATAGATGAAAAGGCAGATAAGAATAAAATTGAATCTGAAATAAAAAATATGCCAAATTATTTTGTAGAGTATGACACAGAAGTTTATTTTATTACAAAAGAAGAAATGGAAAAAAATCACAAAGAGTTAGCACATGGTGGAAAAGTAATTGTTAATGGAAAAACTGGGGTATCATTAGAACATAATCATTTAATGGAATATAATTTAACACTTGATTCAAATCCAGAGTTTACAGCAAGTTGCTTGGTTGCTTTTTCAAAAGCAATTTATAAAATGAATAAAAGAAATGATTATGGTTGTAAAACAGTATTTGATATAAATTTATTTGATATTTCTGATATGACAAAAGATGAATTATTAAAAAATTTTTTATAGTATTATTTTATATAGAAATCTCTAAAAATCCAAACAAATTTTAAAAATGGGAACTATTCAATAATGGAAGATAATAAGAATATTGATTTAATAATAAAAAAATTAAATATAAAATCAAATGAATTGTATTTTTCTGATTTTAAACTAAATGATTTAGCAAATAAATATGGAACACCATTATATATAGTTGATGAAGAATTAATAAGAGAAAAATGTAGATTATTTAAAAAAGCGATAAAAGATTCTTTAAAAAATAATGGTAATATATTATATGCATCAAAAGCATTATCTGCAAAATTTATATATGAAATTATAAAAGATGAAGATCTCGGTATTGATGTAGTGTCTACTGGTGAAATTTGGACTGCTAAGTTTTCAAATTTTGATATGAGTAATGCTTTTTTTCACTCAAATAATAAAACTGATTTTGATATACAATTTGCTATTAATAATAAAATAGGATATTTTGTAGTAGATAGTGAAGAAGAATTATTTTTGATTGATAAATTTGCAAAAGAAAAAAATATAAAACAAAATATTTTTATAAGGATTACACCAGGAATTGATCCACATACTTATGAAAAAGTAGCAACTGGAAAAGTTGATTCAAAATTTGGATTTTCGATAGAAACTGGTTTAGCAGAAGATATTATAAAAAAAGCATTAGAATTAAAAAATATAAATTTAATAGGTTTTCATTGTCATGTAGGTTCACAAGTTTTTGATACTCAAGTATTTTTTGACACAATTGATGTAATGGTTAAATTTATAAAATTTATTTTTGAAAAATACCATTTTTTAGTAGCAGGTTTAAATATGGGTGGTGGTTTTGCTGTTAGATATGTAAAATCAGATAAACAAATTAATATATATGAAAATGTTTTTAAAATTTGCGAATACATAAAAAAGAAATTTAATGAAAATAGTTTAGAGATGCCACAAATTTATTTTGAACCTGGTAGAAGTATAGTAGCAGATTCATCTATAACTATTTATACTGTAGGAAGTGTAAAAAAAATTCCAAATTATAAAAATTATATTTCTGTTGATGGTGGAATGGGTGATAATATTAGATATGCACTTTATGGTGCAAAATACACATATTTACCAATATCTAATGTTTTAGATGAATTTGATGAAACATATGATATAGTTGGAAGATTTTGTGAGAGTGGGGACGAATTGCAGAGAAATGTGAAACTTCCAAGTAATATAAAAAGGGGAGATAGAATTGCCTGTTTAACAACTGGTGCTTATCAATATTCTATGGCATCAAATTATAATAGAGTAGGAAAGCCTATGATGATTATGATTAGTAATGGAAAAATTAGAGAAGTTATTAAAAGAGAGACACTTGATGATATAATAAGATTAGATGTATAATAGGAAAAAATTATGAATAATATTGTATGTAAATTTGGTGGTTCTTCACTTGCAAATTCAAAGCAGATACTGAAAGTTTTTGATATTTTAAAAAATGATGATAGAAAAATTGTAGTTTTATCTGCACCAGGTAAAATTAATGATAGAGACACAAAAGTCACTGATTTGTTGTTTGAATTATATAATGCATTTATTAAAAAACAAAATTTTGAAAATATAATATTAGAAATAAAAAATAGATTTGTAGAAATTATTAATGGATTAAATATCGAATTTGATATAGATACTGAATTTGATAAAATTTGTGAAAATATTAAATTTAATATTGATAGAGATTATATTACAAGTAGGGGGGAGTATTTAATTTCAAAAATAATTTCAAAAGCACTTTCAGCAAATTTTATTGATGCAAAAGATTTAATATTTTTTATAGATAAAGAAACTGTTGATTTTGATAAGAGTTATAAAAAAATAAGAGATGAAATAAAAAAAATTAAAAATAATAAAAAAATAATTATTCCAGGTTTTTATGGGATGGGGCAAAATGGGAATATTACTACTTTTTCAAGAGGGGGATCAGATATAACAGGTTCAATAATTGCGGCAGCGATAAACTCTACAATTTATGAAAATTGGACTGATGTGTCAGGAGTTTTATGGACCGACCCACATTTGGTTAAAAATCCAAAAACTATTGAATATATTACTTATGCTGAATTAAGAGAATTGTCATATATGGGAGCAACTGTTCTTCATGAAGATGCTTTTTATCCTGTAAGTAAAATAGGTATACCAATTAATGTCCTTAATACAAATAAAAAAAATGATAAAGGGACAATGATAGTTAAAAATGAATTTAATGAGAAAAATAAATTTGTAGTAACAGGGGTTGCTGGTAAAAAAAATTTTAGTTCGGTAATTGTTGAAAAAACATTAATGAATAATCAAGTAGGTTTTTTATCTAAACTTTTAAATATATTTTATAAATATAATATATCTGTAGAACATTGCCCTACGGGAATTGATACAGCATCAATTATTGTTAAGAGTGAATTATTAAAAGAATATAGAAATGAAATTATTGCTGATATTACAAAACAGCTTGAACCTAATAATTTATTTATAGAAGATAATTTATCATTAATAGCAGTTGTAGGTAGAAATATTAAATTTTCAAATGAATTATTAAAATATATTTTTGATGTCCTATCCGATAATAACATTACAGTAAAGATGATAGACCAAGGTTCGAGTAGAATTAGCATAATAATTGGTGTTGATGATAGTGATTTTGAAAAATCAATAAAAGTTTTATATAATAAATTGGTAGATTTAGAGATAAGGAGTTAATATGGATAAAATAATAATTGGTAATGACCATGCAGGGGTAAATTTAAAATTTGAAATAAAAAAATATTTAGAAAGTATTAATTTTGATGTGATAAATGTAGGGGTTGACACTAATGATAGTTTTGATTATCCAAAAATTTCTTTGGCAGTTTGCAATAAATTTAAAAAAGAAAATGCAAAATTTGGAATTATAATTTGTGGTAGCGGAGTGGGGGTATCAATAGCCGCAAATAAAATAAAAGGGATAAGAGCTGCTTGTGTCAGTGATAGTTTAAGTAGTAGATTATCAAGGCTCCATAACAATGCAAATGTCATATGCTTTGGTGAGAGAATTGTAGGAATTGAAACTGCAAAAGAAATAGTTAGAGAATTTGTAAATACTGATTTTTTAGGAGATAGACACAAAAAAAGAGTAGACCAAATTAGTCAAATAGAAAATTTTGGGGAAATTAATGAATAATGGTTTTTTAATTAAAAATAAAATTATTAATTCATTAAAAAAATTTGAAGGATTTGATTTAATTAAAAATTCTAATTCAATATTTATAATTGCTCTAAGTGGTGGCACTGACTCAATGTGTATGTTAAATATATTTTATGATTTAAAACAAAAATATAATTTTAAATTATATGCAATGCATATAAATCACGGAATAAGGGGAGAAGAAGCAGAGAGAGATTTAAAATTTGTAGTTGATTATTGTAATAAAAAAAAAATTGATATTTTTTATGATATGGTAGATTGTATTGAATATTCAAAAAAATTCAAATTATCAATTGAAGAATCTGCGAGAATACTTAGATATAAAATTTTATCAGAAAAAAGAAAACAAATAATTAAAATAGAAAAAAATGAAAATGTATATATTGTAACTGCACATCATAAAAATGACCAAGCAGAAACAATTTTACATAACATTATAAGGGGTTCTGGAATTACAGGATTAATAGGAATCAAAGAAGTAAATGGTTATTATTTGAGACCATTTTTAAAAGTAAGTAAAAATGATATAGATAATTTTGTAAAAAATTTCAATATTCCATATATCATAGATAGCACAAATTATGATATAATATATACAAGAAATTTTTTGAGACAAAATATTTTACCTGAATTATCTAAAATAAATAATAATGCAATAGACCACATATGTGAAATTTCAGATTTTTCATTAGAAGTTGAAAAATATTTATATAAAATCGCTTGCAAAAAATTTGATGAAGTTTTATTAACAATTGAAGAAACAAAAATAGTAATCGACTCAAAAAAATTTAATGATAATGAGAACATTATAAAATTTTATATTATAAAATGTGTTTTTGATAATTTGAATATTAATAAAAAAAATATTACAAAAACTCACATTAATGATGTTTTTAATTTATCTACTAAATCTAATAACAAACATTTGGATTTACCTTATAATTTAACAGTAGATAAAAAAAATAATAAATTAATTTTTATGAAACATAATGAAAATTTCAGTATGTTACATAAAAGAAAGGTGTAAGATATGGCTAATTATGATTTTATTAAAATGATTAGTGAAGATGAAATTGCAAAAAGAATTGACGAACTATCAGATAAAATTTCAAATGACTATAAAGGGCAAAATCTTCACTGTGTATGTGTATTAAAAGGTGCTGTTATTTTTATGTCTCAATTATTAAAAAAAATTAAACATGATAATCTAACAATTGATTATATTAGTGTTTCGAGTTATGGAGAGGGTGGAAGAGAAAGTAGTGGAGTAGTAAAAATTTTAAAAGATATAGATAGTTCAATTGAAGGGAAAAATGTTTTAATTGTAGAAGATATTTTAGATACAGGAAATACTCTTGATAGATTAATTGCGATTTTTAAAACGAGAAATCCAAATAGTATCAAAATTTGCACCTTGCTTGATAAACCAAGTAGGAGATTAAAACCTGTTAATCCTGATTATGTAGGTTTTACTATTGATAATGTGTTTGTGCTTGGATATGGTTTAGATTTTGATGAGTATTATAGAAATTTACCATATGTAGCAAAAGCTGTTGAAAAGGAGTAGATTATGGAAAAATATCATTTAGAAGAATTTATATCAAAAGAAGAGATTGAAAAAAGAATTACTGAGTTAGCAAATGAAATTAAAAATGATTATGGAGATGATGATTTTGTATGTGTAGGTTTATTAAAAGGAACAGCTGTTTTTATGACTGATTTAATAATGAAAATAAATAGTGGAAAACTTGCAATAGATTTTATGACTGTTTCAACATATCCTGACAAGATTAATGGCAGCGAAGATTTGAAAGTAGTAAAAGATGTAGATAGATCGCTTGATGGTAAGAATGTCCTTGTTATTGATGACATTATAGGAACAGGAACAAGGCTTAAACAGTTAAAAGATATGTTTACTGCAAGACATACAAAAAGTCTTAAAATATGCACATTTTTAGATAAAGAAAACCAAAGAATGAAAGACATAGATATAGATTATGTTGGATTTAAAATAGAAGATTGTTTTGTGGCAGGTTATGGAATTGATTATAAAGAATTACATAGAAATCTGCCATATGTTGCAAAAGTTATAATAGATGATTAATTATAATATTTTTTTCACATTTGTTTAGTATAATATTTTTATGAATAATAATAAATTTAAAAAAATAATATTTCTAATGTTATTAGTTAGTTTTTTATTATCTATTACTACGGTTTCAAGTGGATTGATAAATAATTTAAAAAATAATTTATATTTAGAAGAAGTAATTAGACCAACCAGTGATTTAATTGAAAACGAAACTTCAAAAGCAATAATTTACAAAACTGAAAAAAGTGAAAGATTTTCTAATGCAATAATAACTCAGCCATCAGCTATAGAGAATGTAATTGATTATGAAAAAAGCATCAAGTATATAAGGCATACAGCAAGTATCACAAAAAGTTTTAAATCATTTGAATGGACATTTGATAATATTGTAAAAAAATGGAAATTATTAATTGATGATTCTCCATATAGTGTAAGATTTGCAAAAAATGGATTTTATGAAATTAATGGAGATATTTATTATTTTGATGAAAATGAATATATGGTATCAGGAATTGTTATTGATGATATGAATATAAAATATGTTTTTGATGAAAATGGGAAAATGGTTAGTAAAGAATTGATGGAGTAAGTTATTTATAATATGTGAAATTGATTTATGAAGCGAAAAGAATTGATTAATAAAATTGTGGGAAACGGATATAAATTTTTAAGGCATGGTTCTTGTCATGATTTGTTTTCAAACGGTAAAAGGATAGAAACTGTTCCAAGACATAAAAATATAAATGAAGTTCTTGCAAAAACGATAATTAAAAGATGTAGTGAGGGATAAAAATGAAGGAAGTATATCAAGTAATATTTACAAAATTAAAAAATGGGAAATATTTAGTTGAAGCCCCAGATTTAGAATGTATAACAGAGGGGAAAAACTTAAATGATGCTATAAGAATGGTAAGAGATGCAATTGGCATAAAAGGAATTGAAATTGAAGATTGTGGAGAAAAAATTCCAAAATCATCAAATAATATTAGATTAAAAAAGGGAGTTTTTTATAATGAAGGAAATTCAGTAATCTCATATGTTGATGTTGATTTTGATGACTATAGAAAAAGTCTTGATTCTAAAATGATTAGAAAAAATGTATCAATTCCAAATTGGATGAATCGTGCTGTAGAAAAAGAACATTTAAATATTTCAAAAATTTTGCAAGATGCAATATATAATTTGATAGGAAAAAAATATTTCAATAATTAATTATGATCTCGTATAAATTGAATAGAGAAAGTTTTAATAGTAAAAGTTATGTAAGGAGTTAATATGTTTTTAATGCCGTTTTTTATTATTTCAATATTTGCTATTATAATTGCATATTCATTTAATGAAGATTTTTCAAAAGTATTGCCATCTGCAATTTTTATAATCCCTATAATTTTATACATTGCTGGTTTATTTGGTAATTTATTATATGGAATTTTTGCTATATATACAATTTGTATTATAGCAATTTTTTATTTTATCTATTTATTGATTTTTAAAAAAGAACAAAATAAATATAAATTAATGCAAATTAAAAATATATATGGGAGCATTTGGGTTTGGTTAATGATAGAAAATATATGAATCATTGGGAATGGAAAAAAGGAATGTAATCTTATTTTTATTGCATTTTTATAAAAAAAATGATAGAATTTAAAAAATATTTTGAAGGAAGGAGCTAAAGCTCCCTATGAGGGTTTTATGAATTGGAAAAACAATTAATTGATTTAATAAATATTACTAAGTCATTTGATGGAGAGATTGTGATTGATGATTTAACTCTTCATATCAGAGAAAATAGCTTTGTTACTTTATTAGGACCAAGTGGTTGTGGAAAAACAACGACACTTAGAATCATTGGTGGGTTCGCAAGTCCAGATAAGGGACAAGTTTTTTTTAATGGAGAAAATATAACTGATATGCCACCAAATAAGAGACAGTTAAATACTGTTTTTCAAAAATATGCACTTTTCCCCAATATGAATGTGGCTGAAAATATTGCTTTTGGATTAAAGATAAAGAAAAAGAGTAAAGAATACATAAATGACAAAATTAAATATGCTTTAAAATTAGTAAATCTTGATGGATATGAAAAAAGATCTATTGAAGCATTATCGGGGGGACAACAGCAAAGGATTGCAATTGCGAGAGCAATAGTAAATGAACCAAAATTATTATTACTTGATGAACCACTTGGTGCACTTGATTTAAAATTAAGACAAGAGATGCAATATGAATTGATTAGATTAAAAAATGAACTTGGCATTACATTTATTTATGTGACTCATGACCAAGAAGAAGCACTTACTATGAGCGATACTATTGTAGTTATGAATCAAGGTTATATACAGCAGATGGGAACACCAGAACAAATATATAATGAACCTGAAAATGCCTTTGTTGCTACTTTTATAGGAGATAGCAATATAATATCAGGTAAGATGATTGATGATTATTTGGTTGAGATTTTAGGTAAAAAATTTAAATGTATAGATGCTGGATTTGGCAAAAACAAGCCTGTTGATGTTGTGATTAGACCAGAAGATGTAATTTTATTAGATATAAATGATGATAGAGGTATTTTAGATGGGGTAATGACACATAGCATTTTTAAAGGTGAAATGTATGAAATGGAGTGTAGAACAAATGATGGTTTTGAGTGGCTCGTTCATTCTACTGTTTTAAGAGAAGTTGGAGAGAATGTTAAAATATATGTAGACCCTAAAAATATTCAAATAATGAATAAACCACAGAGTGATGATGAAAAGGCACTTGATATAGAAGAATTGAGTGGTGGTATATAAATGAATAAAAAGAGAAGTTTAAAAATTAATAAAAATTTAATTTATGTAATGCCATATACTATTTGGATGTTTGGTTTTATAATAATACCTTTACTTTTTATAATATATTATTCATTTACAAACAAAGCTGGTGCATTTACTCTAAACAATATTTTTGCATTTTTTAGCCCAGTTCATTTTAAAAGTTTTTTGTTATCTGTAAAACTTGCATTAATTAGCACTATAATCTGTATTTTATTATCGTATCCAATTGCACTTATTTTAAAAAATTATAAATTAAAAAGTAATTCATTTTTTATATATATTTTTATATTGCCTATGTGGATGAATTCTCTTTTAAGAATTTTTGCATGGCTTACCCTTCTTGAAAAAAAAGGAATTATAAATTTAGTTTTATCTTTTTTTAGACTTCCAAATATTAATATTATCAATACTGAGTATGCAGTAATTTTAGGTTTAGTATATAACTTTTTACCTTTTATGATTTTGCCTATTTATAATTCTATTATAAAAATTGATGATAATACTATTAATGCAGCATATGACCTCGGTGCTAATTTTTTTGATACTTTTAAAAGAGTAATTTTCCCATTAAGTATACCAGGTATGGTAAGTGGCATAGCTATGGTCTTTATACCTGCTTTAACTACAATTATCATTTCTTATTTTCTTGGTGGTGGAGAAATGCTATTAATTGGTAATGTCATAGAACAAGAATTTATTCAAACAAATAATTGGAATCTGGGTTCTGGTATATCACTCGTTTTAATAATATTTATTTTTATAACTATTTTTATTTCAAGTAAATATTATGATTTGGAAGATGAGGCAGTTCTATGATAAAAAAATTTTTTAAAAATTTTTATTTGTTTTTAATTTTACTATTTACTTATATTCCAATAATTACAATGATAGTTCTTTCTTTCAATAATTCAAAATCAAGAGTTAAGTGGACTGGTTTTTCTCTTAAATGGTATAAGCAGATTTTTAGTGATCGTTTTATAGTTGATGCACTTATAAATACAATAACAATTGCACTGATATCTTCTATAATTGCAGTTTTAATAGGAACTTTTGCGGCAGTTGCAATTTCTGCAATGGACAAAAAATGGAAAAATTTTTATCTTGGCATTACGAATATTCCAATGTTAAATGCAGATATTGCGACAGGAATATCTCTACTTTTATGTTTTATAACTTTTGGTGCAATGTTTAATTTTTCGTTATCTTATTATACTATACTGATTTCTCATATAACTTTTAATATTCCATATGTAATTTTATCAGTTATGCCAAAGTTAAAAGGACAGCAAAAAATAATATATGAAGCTGCCCTTGATTTAGGTGCTACTGACTTTGTTGCTTTTTATAAAGTAGTTTTGCCTGAAATAATGCCAGGAGTAATGAGTGGTTTTATGCTTGCACTAACTATGAGTTTAGATGATTTTATAATTACTCATTTTACAAAAGGGGCAGGAGTTAATACTTTATCAACTCTCATATATTCACAAGTCAAGAGAGGGGTTAATCCAAGTATGTATGCTCTATCAAGTATTATATTTATAATTGTTTTGATAGTTCTTTTAATTTCAAATTTTTTGAAAAGTGCTAATTCTAAATAGATATAATACCCATAACTTAATATATAATATATATTGGAATTTAATATAATATATTGTATACTATACTTTTAATATTTAATTTAGGAGGGTTTTATGAAAAGAATAATTAGTAATATTTTTGTAGTTTTATTAATCGTTTTTATTACTGCATGTGGTAGTAATAAAAATGAATTTGTCGTTGCTACAAATGCAACATTTCCACCATATGAATATAAAGATGGAAATGAATATCGAGGAATTGATATAGAAATTGCAAAAGAAATAGCAAATAGTTTAGGAAAAGATTTAAGAGTTTTAGATATTGAATTTAACTCAATAATTCCAGCAGTAGTTTCAGGTAAGGCAGATATTGCTCTTGCTGGTATGACAGTTACAGATGAGAGAGAAGAAAGTTTGAATTTTTCTATACCTTATACATATGCAGTTCAAGCTATTATTGTAAAAAATAATAGTAGTATTTATAGTGTTGATGACTTAACAAATAAAATAATAGGAGTGCAGACTGGCACAACTGGAGATATGTATTGCACTGATGATTTTGGAGATGCAAATATTAAAAGATTTAATGTGGCAACAGATACAGTGCAAGCCTTAATTTCAGATATTGTTGACTGTGTAGTTATTGATGATCAAGTTGCAAAAACTATGATTGATGGAAATCCAGAATTAAGGATTTTGAATTCAAATTATGTAGAAGAAGAATATGCTATAGGTATCAATAAAAATAATACTGAATTACTTGAGACAGTAAATTCTATTTTGTCAGAAATGAAAGCAAATGGAAGATTGCAAGAAATTATAAATGAATATATTTATTAATATATATTTTAACTATAATAATGTTTGATTTAATTAATAAAAGTTTAATTTTAAATAGTAATTTTCTCGTCTTTGAAAATTTTACAAATACTATTCTAAATTCTTTATATAAGAATTTAATTAGGGAGAGTAGATATCTCTATATTATCGATGGGTTAAAAAATACATTGATAATAACTTTGTTTGCAATGCTAATTGGACTTGCATTTGGGTTGATTTTTGCTTTAATTAGAACTACATATGAAAATATAAAAAGTTTAAAATTTTTAAATGCCTTTTGTAAATTGTATATTACAGTTATTAGAGGAACACCTGTAGTTTTGCAACTTATGATTTTATTCTTTTGTATTTTTACACAAAGGGGTTCTAATGGTTTATTTGTTGCAATATTAGGATTTGGAATAAATTCAACTGCATATATAGCGGAAATTTTTAGGTCAGGTCTTATGTCAATTGATAAAGGGCAGATGGAAGCAGGCAGGAGTCTTGGATTAAATTATATACAAACTATGTGGTATATAATAATTCCACAAGCTTTTAAAGTAGTCCTGCCACCACTTTGTAGTGAATTTATAGCACTCATTAAAGAAACATCTGTTGCTGGATATGTAGCAGTTCATGATTTGACAAAGAGTGGTGAAATTATAAAAAGTAGGACTTATGATGCTTGGACTCCTATGCTAATTGTTGCATTTATCTATTTATCACTTACTACAGTATTATCACATTTTGTCCAAAAACTTGAAAGGAGATTAAAAGCGAATGAGCGATAATTCTTTAGTTCAAGTAAAAAATTTAATTAAAAAATTTAATGATATTTCTGTTTTAAATGATATAAGTATTAATATAAATAAAGGTGATTGTTTATGTATAGTAGGACCAAGTGGGGGTGGCAAGTCAACTTTTCTTAGATGTTTAAATAAATTAGAAGATATAACATCAGGACAGATTTTAATTGATGGTATTGATATAACGAATAAAGCTACTGATATAAATCAAGTAAGAAAAAAAATTGGAATGGTATTTCAACATTTTAATTTGTTTCCACATCTCACAATTAGAGATAATTTAATTCTTGCACCAAAAGTTTTATTAAATGAAAATAAAAATGTTTTAAACGATAAAGCAGAAAAATTATTAAAGAGAGTAGGCTTATTTGACAAGATAGATACATATCCCAATATGTTATCAGGTGGACAAAAACAGAGAGTTGCAATCATTAGAAGTTTAATGATGGATCCTAAAATTATGTTATTTGATGAGCCAACAAGTGCATTAGATCCAGAAATGGTTGGAGAAGTTTTGGATGTAATGAAGGAACTTGCAAATAATGGTATGACAATGGTAGTTGTAACACATGAGATGGCATTTGCAAAAGAAGTTTCAAATAGAGTAGTGTTTTTAGATGCAGGAAAGATTATCTATGAAGCATCACCAAATGTGTTTTTTAGTTCTAATGATAATGATAGATTAAAAAATTTTTTAAGCAAGGTTTTATAATGAATATACAAAATAAATTTAAATTAATTTTTCAATCAATTTTTTTTCCAATTTTTATTTATATTGTTATTCAAATTTTATTAGCATATGTTTTAATGCCATTAAATACTATGATAATAACAGGTATAGGAGCTATTTTTACTATACCTGTTTTAATTTTATATTCAAAAACAATATCAAAAAATTTTTTAACATTTTCTTTTAAAATAAATAAAAGATTATTTGTATATATACTTGGTATTTCATTATCACTAAATTTAATTGGCAATATTTTTATACTTATTACTAATATTTTTCAAAATGATAAAATTGCTATCGAAGTTCAAAATTCTATTAATAGTATAAATATTTATTTATCTATATTAATTACAGTTTTTATTGTTCCTTTAGTTGAAGAATTGATATTTAGAGGCTATATTTATAGAGGAATGTATAATATTTCAAATTTTTTTATAGCATCAATTGTTAGTAGTTTGTTATTTTCAATAATTCATTTTAATATTAGTCAGGGGATATATGCATTTTTAGCTGGTGTAGTTATTTCATATGTGTATTATTTATCAAATAATTTTTTAATATGCTACATTATACATTTAATTATGAACTTTTTTTCATTTTTTTTAAATGTGACAGTATTAAATACAAAAAATCAGTATTTTGTATTGATGATTTCAATTGTTTTACTCATGATGAGTTTATATTCAATTACTAAATATTATAAGGAAATTTCAAAATAACTTGTTTGTAGTTTAGGTTTTTATACAAAATTGTTTAGTACTTTATAAAAAAAATTTTAAAATTTTATTATTAGAGATAGATATAATAATTATAAATAAAGAGGATAATGTATGAAATATATAACTTTTGTAATTCCTTGCTTTAATTCAGCAGAATATATGGAAAAATGTATTGATAGTGTTTTGGTGCTTGGTGATGACTGTGAAATTTTAATAATTGATGATGGCTCAACAAAAGATAATACTTTTGAAATAGCAAAGGATTATGAAAAAAAATATCCTACAATATGTAGAGCTATGCATAAAGAAAACGGGGGACATGGAAGTGTTTTAAATCTTGGAATTAACCTTGCAAAAGGATTATATTTAAAAGTTGTTGATAGTGATGATTGGTTAGATTCTAATTCATTAAAAACTGTTTTATTAACTATTAAAAAGCTATTTGATGAATCAAAAGATACTGATTTAATTATTACCAATTTTATTTATGATAAAGTAGGACAAACTCATAAAAAGTCAATGAATTATAGAAATTCACTCATAAAAAATAAAGTGTTAACTTGGGATGATGTAAAAAAGTTTAAAGTAGGACATTATTTATTAATGCATTCACTTATGTATAAAACATATATATTAAAAAAATGTGAATTAAATTTGCCAGAACATACTTTTTATGTAGACAATATTTTTGCATATAAACCACTTCCTTTTGTAAATACTTTATATTATATAGATGATAATTTGTATCATTATTACATTGGTAGGAGCGACCAAAGTGTTAATGAAAAAATAATGATAAGTAGACTTTCACAGCAATATACTGTTACATATAAAATGTTAGATGATGTTGATGTTATGGGATTAATAAATAAAAATTTAAAACAATATATGATTAATTATATGAGTATAATAATGACTGTGACAAGTATTTTATCAATTGTTTCAAATGATAAAAATTGGATAGATAAAAAAAATGAATTATGGAAATATGTAAAAGAAAAAAATATAAATTTATATAAAAAATTAAGATTTACTTTTTTGGGTTTTGGGGTAAATATTCCTACAAAACTCGGGATGAAAATTTCTATTTTTGTATATCATGTTGCAAATAGAATATATGGCTTTAACTAATGGAAAATATTTTATATAAAAAAATTTATGAATCAGAAAATATACCTAAATATAGTGTAATAATTTCTACTTATAATAGATATAATTATTTAAATAATTTTTTTAAAAAAATATATTCACAAAATTTTAATGATTTTGAAATAGTGATTGTTGATGATGCATCAACTGACAAC
>CAMIYN010000042.1 GCA_946403075.1 uncultured Lachnospiraceae bacterium
GGACGATTATAGAGAATCAATTATTAAATATTATACAGAAAAATATGTAAAAGAACATCAAATAAGCAATATAAAAATATCTGAAAGTAAAATAAACGATCCCCTATATCATAAAACAGACTTTTTACAATATGACTTTTGGTTTGAAATACAATCATATAATGATATAGAAAATGCCGTAACAAATCTATTTAATATAGAATCTTATATTTGCCAAAATGTACCTAGTAAAGATATGTTTACACTAGGAGGGAAAATACGAAAAAACGGATATACAAGTAAAGTGCAATATAATGGGCATTCACAACTTGATTCTTTATTATATCAAGAACAATACTCTTATATAAATTATCTTAAAGAGAACAATATTTCAACACAAGATATTTCAAATGATGAACTACAAAGAATTTGGAAACCAGAAAAATTAAAAATTATAATTAATAATAAAGAGTTGGAAAATTCTGATAAACGAAAATTGATGGATAATAGTTTTGCAATATTTAATTTAGAAATAAAAGATTATGATTTATATTTACCTCATCTTGTAGAATACATTGAATCTATTGAAACATTAGAAGATAATGTAATTAAATATAAAGGAAAAACATATAAAATAGAAGGCAATACTTATACAGATAAAAGTATTTCATATCAATGCAGTATCACTAAATTACAGGAAATTTTTAATGCAAAAATAGATTATGATTATGATAACAAAAAAATATTTATATATATTGAATAAGGGGTGGTTAACCCCTTTTATTCAATATAGCCTTTTAAATCTTCTTTGCATAAACAACATATCTATATGGTGTTTTTTCCATATCTTTTACAGGATAACAAGTATAAAGCATCAATATTTCTTTGCCTTTTTGTATTGGCAATTTATCTGTTTCAGTTTCCAATACAACTTGTTCATCATATACTTCATAATAAAAATCTCCATAATCTGTTTTTATTTCTATAATATCTCCGTTTTTTAGTTCTCCAAGTCTTTTAAAATTATTCAAATAATCGTGTTCACACATTATTATTGTTCCATTTTCTCCTGCAAAATATGAGCCACTATCGTGTCCTACTCCTTTTTGTATTATTTCATCTGTTGCACCAAAATAAATTGGAGCATTTATCCCTATTTTTTTTATTTTTAGTGTTGCATATTGTTCTGCAAAATTAGGATAGTGTTCCAAACGTCCCTCTACAAAAGCATTCTCATCAAAAGTAGATTTTACTGTTACCTTTTTTTCTACTTCTTGTTTTTCATTATTTGTTGTCTTTTCTTCCTTTTGTTCAACTTTGTTTGTATTTTCCTTTGTATTTGAATTATCTTCAATTATTTTATTTTCTTCTTTTGTTTCCTGTTTTGTATTTTGCTCTACAATTTCAATATTTTCATTTGCTTGATTTTCTCTATTTTTAAATTCATTTCTTGCCTTTGCAATTCCCATTATTATAATTACTATCAAAAATATGATTGCAATAATTAAACTTAATTTATTATTTTTCTCTTTCATATATTTTTTCCTTTCAAATTTTTTCAAAAAAATAAAGGCTACTAATCTAATAGTTAGTAACCTCTATAACTATATTTTTTTGCAACTTAAACAATCTGGCTTTCTATTTCATCTTCTGTAATTTCTTTCCTGTCTATTGTTTCTCCAGATTCATTTACTATTTCTGCAAAATATTTCTTTTTATTTATTATATTTAAAATAGTCGCTTTATTACTATTTTTTAATTTTACCACATCAAAAACTTTATATTTCATTTGTTTTATGTCCTTTCACTTTATTTATATAACAAAATAGTTTTTATTTCAACTAATACATTGGTGTTCCATAACCTAAAATATCGCTACTATCTATGGCATATTCTTTTGCTTTGCAAATATCTCCTCTTGTATTACCCTCAATGGTATAAACTTTACTATTTTCACTTTTTTCTACAATTCCAACGTGATCTGCTTTTCCATCTCGTTTATCTGCCCAATCAAAGAAAATTATATCTCCGTGCTTTTGGACTATAACCTCTTTCTTGCCATAAGCCACAAGTTTTAAACCAAGTAACTCCCTCTATTTGACAACTTGCAAATTTAGGTATAATTCCACCATCTATATAACCACATTGATTAGCACACCAACTGACAAAACAAGCACACCATTCTACCCTAGAAGAAAATCCGTACCAACTCCAATAAGGTTGTCCTCCTACATTTCCAATTTGAGAAAATGCTACTTGTACTATATCATTACTTCCTGCAGATGAGCCATATAAAACATTAGACCACATTGACAAGTATTCTTCTTTTCTTATTTCAGCAAGTTGTTCCTTTTGTTTATTATTCATTTTATGCTTTTCTATCATTTCTTCAACAGATTTCTTTTTTACAGTTATATACAAAACTTTTCTTTTTGATTTTTCTGTTTTTTTATTGCCGTTTTCATCTGTTGTTTCTATATCTTTTTCTACTTCTTCAACCTTTGAGGATACTTCGTTCATTTCCCAGAATATATCTTTTAATTTTTGTATTTTTTTATCATCTAAAGTTATTACATCACTTTGTTCTTCTCCATTTGTTACTAAAACTGCATAAACTGATATAATATCTCTCCATTCTGCCCTTTCTGATTTTATTTCATAATCGTCGTGTGCATTATTGTTTTGTATTTCAGTTATTTTATTTGCAAATTCTGTATTTATTTCTGTTACAACAGAACTCATTGTTCTATCATTTGTTTTATTTTTATTACTTGATTTCTTTTCATTTGAGAAGAATATTCCAAAAACAGAACTACATATTAATCCTATCATACAAATAATTATAACTATTACAAGTGCTATCCACCCACCTGCAATAAGTGCCGTAATAAGTGCTTTTAGTCCTGCAATTATTCCTTTTACTGCTGATATTGTTGCTTTTGCTCCTACTTTAACACCCTTTGCTACACCTTTTGCAGTAACTTTTGCTACTTGATATGTTTTCTTTAACCCTCTTGCCGTTTGTTTTGCAACAACTTTAGTTCCTTTCATTGTTCTTTCAGCAGTTTTAGGTGCATTTTTTACTATTCTTTTTGTATTCTTTTGTGCAACATTTTTTATAGTTTTATTTCCTTTATCTACTATTCCTTTGCTTTCTTTTGTTTTCTGCTTTATAGTTCTATTTTGAATTTTCTTTTTTATTTTATCTTTTGCAAATTCTATATTTTGCTTTGTTTGTTTTACTGATTTTTGCCCATATTTATTAAAAGTATTTATACCTTTATTTGATATTGTTCTTGTTGTATTAGAAATTTTATCTGCTCCATATTCTGTTGGTGTATTATCTTCTTTATTGCTTATATCATTTGTTTTTTCTTTTACATCTACAAGATTACTTTTTAATTTTTGTGTATAAATTTCTGCTTTGTTTATCTTCTTAATTTTTATATCACTTTTTTTCTTTATCTTTATATCAGCCAAAGTACCACCTCCTATAATACTTTTTTTGCTACAACTACTAATCTTCCGTTCTTTATACTATAATCACAAGTAACTAATGTTATAAATTTATCGCCATATTCTGCATTGTTTTCTGTATTATAAAAAGAGAGTTCTTTACATTTTGTTACAAATGTTTCAAACTCTTTTTCATTGTTTGCATTAACAAATTCGTAATACTTAAATTCACTATTTGCTGTTGTTCTAAATACTGATATAATCTCATATTCTGTTAAATTATCTTTTGTATAAAATTTTATAGTCTTATGATTTCTATAAAAATCTTTATTTCTGTATTTTTCTAATTCTCCAAACATTTTTGAATTGTTTATGTGATGACCATAAATAATTAAATTATCACTTGTTTGTATATCACAATTTTCTGCTAAAAATGGAGTTCCCCATTGAGAATATTTTTTATAAAAATCCTTTCTCAAATAAAATTGTGGTCTATCTTTTGTCTGCATTACTGGATAATTTATGTTTGTATCATCTATTTTTATCCACCCTACAATGTCATTGTTTATTTCATATAGTTCTTCAATATTTATTGTATTTTCCTTTATATCATTTGTATTTTGTTCTTTATCTTCTGCTATTTCTACTAATTCTTCAAAAGTGTTTTCTTGTTTCTTATCTTCTTGCTTATCTTTAAAAATAAAATAACTACTAATAAGCATTATGCCTATTAGTAGTATTATAACTATTCCATATATTATCTTTTTCATTAGTATTACACCTCTCCTGTTGTTTCTTCTATTTTAGTTGTCATTAACTTATACAATTTAGTATCTTTAGGAAATTTATTTTTAAATGGAATAAGCGAGTTCCTAACTCTAATTAGTCCCTCGCCACTATCAACATTTGTTATATATCCTTTTTCCATTTCTGATATTTTTAAGCAATCTACTAATTTTTCTCTATCTGTTGCAGATTGATTAAGCATTATTATCAATTCGCTATTTGAAAACATTGTACTTGATTTTTCTCTTTTCAAAATTTCTTCAATATTTTGAGTAATACCTGTTGCACAACCTCCATATTTCCTTATTCTTTTCCATAAGGTAGATATGAAGTTTGCAGTATAGTCATATTTAAAAAGCAAATATATTTCATCTATAAAAATATATGTCCTTTTTCCATCTTGTCTGTTTTTTGAAATTCTGTTTATAATGCTATCCAATATTACTAACATTCCAATTGGAAGTAATTGCTCTCCTAAGTCCATAATATCATAACAAATTATTCTGTTATCTGTTTCCACATTTGTTTGTTGTGCAAATGTATTTAAACTTCCTTTTGTAAATAACTCTAACCCTAGAGCAATATCTCTTGCCTCTCTTTCTTTTTGTCTTAATAATACATCTCTAAAATCATTAAGTGTTGGTGGTGTTCCTTGAAAATTCCCCTGTTCATAATATTTATAAACTTCTGTCGTACATCTGTCTATTATAGCCTCTTGAATTGGAGTTATATTTTTTAAGATTTGTTCGCATAAAGAAAGTATAAACTCTGACTTTGCAACTAATGGTTTATTATCATCATAGTCTTTATTCATATCTAAAGCATTTATATGATTATCACTTGTTGCAGATATTTTTATAACTTCTCCTCCTAGTTCTTTTATAAGTGGTTTGTACTCCGCTTCTGGATCTATAACAATAATATCTGCATCTGGCTCTCTTAATGCTATTGAAGTTATTTCTTGTTTTGCCGTGAATGATTTACCACTACCACTAACTCCTAGAATAAATGAATTTCCATTTTGTAATTGTTTTCTATCAATTAAAATCATATTTTTTGATATTACATTTTTACCATAATAAACTCCCTGCGTATCTTGAATTTCTTGTACCTTAAAAGGCATAAATACTGCTAAACTTTCTGTTGTTAATGTTCTTTTTGTATTTATTCTTTTTACACCAGATGGCATTGCTGTACTTAATCCATCATATTGTTGATATTTCAAAGTTACTAATTGGCACATATGCTTACCTGCTGTTGATGTTAAACTCTCTGTATCATTATCTAATTCTTCTTTACTATCAGCAGTATGCACAATTGTTAGTGTTCCATAAAACATTCTTTGGTCTCTTGAAGTCAAATCTTCTAACATTCCTCTACTTTCTTCTCTTTGCATTTCCATATCAAAAGGAAGAACTGCAGAAAAGTTATTGTTTTCATTCTGTCGCCTTTGCCAATTTGCAATATTGGTTTCTACTCCAAGTCTTACCTTTTCGGCTTTTTTTATTGCCTCCTCCATTGGTACTGGTTTTATATCAATGCTTAACATCATATTTTTGTTTAAATCTGTTAATTCTGATATTATATTATCTCTTATAAAAGTAGCATATTCTTTAAGATATAATACTCTACCGTATCTATCTCCCATTTTAAAATAATCAGACTTAAACTCAAAAGTATTTGGACAAATATAATCTTTAAAACTATGTCCTTTTCTCATACATTGTTTTAGGTCAAATTTATATAAGTCTTCTTCTCCTACTCTATAAAAGTCATAAAAAATTCTTAATCTTTCATTCAAATCTAATTCTGTAAGTTTAGAGCCTAATTTTGAAAAGTTATTTGATAACTCTGTACCTGTTCTTGAAAAATAATTTCTCGATTCTTCAATATTCTTTTTGTCTATTGAAATTGTCAATAATTTTTCTTGTATAATTCCGTTTGAATCAATAGAATTTTTTGCAAGTATTTCATTATATTCTTTTCTATATTCTGACAAATTATCATTTCCAACATCTAATTTCATCTTATTATCAAAATCTACTTTATTTAATTTTCTGTTTATAATTGTTAGTTTCGGATCAGAGCCACAATCTAATAAATTTAAAATACTACCATATCCTAAAAACATTGTTTCTTTATCTTCTTGTCCTGCTACTGCATAATTAACATCTGTAAATCTAAATGTTTTTGAATATTTTTTTCTTCCTACCTCAAATGTTCCATCTTCATATACTGCTCTAATTGGTATTGCCTGTTGTACACTTCTAGGTATTTTTACTCTTTCTTTTTTTCTTCTTTTTAGAAATAACACTTTTTTTCTCCTCCTCATCTTCTTTAATTTCTATTTTCAAAAGTTCTTCATAATAGTTTTCTGGCTTAAAGAATAGAACTTTTGGCATCAATATCTCTGACTTAATCCACGCTATTACAAATTCTTCTGCATTCATTCCGTTGTATTTTACAAAGCCCAATACCCCAAAAGGTACTGCTCCTAAAATACATACCCACGATAAAGTTTCTATTCCGAAATGTTCTCGCAATAGAAAATATAATAATACTGCTACACCACAAGCCAAAGCAGAAAAAATGAACTGTCTTAATGACAGTCCAAAGAAAACAGATTCGGTATAATTACCTATCTCTTTATTAACTTTAATCTCCACTATTTATCGCCTCCTTAATTTCATTTTTTTCTATCATAGAATTACCTATCGTCCTTTCTTTTTGTTTTGTCTTTATATAATTTCATAACATCTGGAACATCACATTTTACTTCATTTTCAATCTCATTCTTCGTAATGCCATTTTCCTTACAATATTTCAAGTAATTTTGCATTCCTTTTTTGTTTTCAATTTCTTCTGGATACATTTCTTCTATATAGTTCCATACATTATAATGGACAACAAAGTCATTTGAATTAAACATCTGATAATCATTTTCTAAATATTCAAATAAATGCTCCTCATAATTAAATCTCCATTCTTCTAAAGAACTTATTTTATCTTCTAATTTTTTCATATATGGCTTTATAAAACAAAACTTTTCAGTATTTGTATCGTACATTACTACTACTGAATTTTTAGGATTTTTGCTATTAACTAATACATATATTTCTGATAAATTTTTCGGATTGCTTATTAAATGTTTATCCCATAAAAATTCCTCTGTTTTTTTTTGTTCTAGTAATGATTTTACCTCATCTTGTATTTTTTCTTTTACTTCTTCTAATGAATTTCCTTTATCTTTTTCATACTCTACAAAATGAGCGTGAATTTTCAAATATTCCATTGTACCAACCTTATCGTATTTATATAGTTCTTCCATATTAAATTTTGCAAACATAACATTACAATAATCTAGTATTTTATTTTCTAGCAATTTATCAATAATTTCTTTATCGTTTTCGCTATCAACGAGAACACAATCTGGAGTTGGTGCAGGTGGAATTACTAATTCTACACCATCTTTTGTTATTTCCTTTTCTTCTTTTGTTTCTCTATCTATCATTAAGACTTTTAAAAGTTTTGTATTTTCATAAGTGCTTACTTTCAAGTTATATTCTTTATCTTTAAATTTAAAAATTTCATTTGTATCATTTAATACTTTTATTGTTGCCTCATAATCATTTTCTGTTAGATAACTATAAGAATTTAAAAATTCTTCTTTGCTTAATTCATAAAAGTCCCTCATTTTTTCTTCATCATTTATAAAATCCATATTTTCACAACCTTTCTATAATCCCATCATTTCACGAACAACTCTATCTGATGCCTTTACCGTACCTACTAAAACTAGCATATTAAAGACTAATTCTCCTACATAACTCCATACTTGATTAACTGCTTGTGCAGAAGTATCTACCGATGGTGGAGAACTTGCAAACAGAGAAAATATAATACACGCTAAAACTATAATTGCTCCCTCTAAACATACTGCACAATATCCTTTTAAAAAACTTTTTCCAACTTGTTGTGTAGGCTCTCCGTCCAAAAGTAGATAGTGGTATTGGTGCTAATGCCGTGTATAAATACATTTTGAAAAATCTACCATAGACAGTTAAAATCATTATAAATGATAGAATTGTAATCAAAAGTCCACCGAATTAAAGTAACTGCCCATAATGGAATACTCTCAAAAAAGCCACAAGATTCAATAGTATCTATCATTTCTTGTGGTAATGCTGTTTGTGTTGCATTTCCTAGTCCTGCCGTCTGCATTATTGTCTGCATAACTCCTTGTACTATTTTAAATATTGATAGCATTAGTTCAAGCCCATAAGTTATTACTGCTTTTGCTAATGCAAATCTTACAAAAAGTTTTACAACTTGTTCTGGCTTTTTTACTTCTGCAAAACTACCACAAGTTTTTACAACTCCAATTAAAAAGAATATCACAAGTAAAGCCAAGCCTATTGCTTGTACTGCTCCATTTATATTTACAATTACATTCCAAATACTGCCACCTTTAAATTGTTCTGGACTTTGTGTTATAAGTGTCCATATTTCATTTAATTTTCCATTCCAAGTATCAAGTGCATTTTGTAAATTTCCTACTACCCAATTATCTGACATTCCTTTATCGCCTCCTTATACAATTTTAGGCAAGTCCTTTTATTAGAACTTGCCTATTTCTTCTTTTTATCCTCCAGTAATTAGGTCTAATATCTCTTTTGCAAATGTTATTATTACTCCTCCTGCAACAGTAAGGAAACCATTTGCTCTTTGACTTGCATCGTGGCTTTTTAATGCTAATCCAACTTGCACAATTCCCCAACCTAGTAATATCATTCCTATTGCTCTTATAATTCCAAAAATAAATGTTGATAAATTATTTATAACACTTAATGGATCATTGGCTGCGAAAACATTACTTGCTTGTACAACATTTAAAGCAATTACATAACCACCTATAAAGGCTACTTTTCTTAAAATCTTACTAATTTTCATTTTCTTTGTTACTTTCTTTTTTTCTTTCATTTTCAAAATCCTCCATTTTTATATAATTTTCAATATCTTCCTCTGAAAGAAGTTCATAAGTTATATTTTCTATTTCTTTCATTTCATCTTTTGTATCTTTTAATTTACTTAAATCTTCTAAAGTTAAAGTATCTATTGTTCCTGTTGCTCTATCTACTACTCCGTGTTCATAAAATTCTGCATTTCCATCTGCAGTATATTTAACATTAGGGTGTTTTAAAATGTCATATTTCAAATCTACAACTGGCTTTTCTCCTCTTATTAAGAGAATAGCCTTTTCATTCGGTAGCATTCTAACTTCATCTGCAGTTAATAGTTCTCTACCTGTTTGTTGATAGTTTGTTGAATAATTCCCACTATGTCCTGATGATTTTCCAAAAGTATTGGTATCTATTGTTTCTTTGCCGTAAGAGTTCTGTTACATATTTGTGTGTACTTTGCTCATTTCCGACCTAAATATAAAAACTCATCACAATTTCCGTACTATTGATTCCCATTGTTTTTCAAATAGTGCTTTTAATTGTGATAAGTTTTGTAAAATTATAGAAACAAATACATTTCTCGAACGCATTACACTTAATATTTTGTCAAAATCATCTGGCAATGCAACATTGGCAAACTCGTCCATTAAAAAATGTACTGGAATTGGTAATGCTCCTTTGTATTTATTGTCTGCTCTATAAAATGCGTTTTGAAATATCTGTGTATATAAAATACTAACCAAAAAATTATAAGATGTATTACTATCTGGAATAACAGCAAATACACAAATTTTCTCCTCTCCTAATTTATCTAGTTCTAATTCATCTGTCATTGTTAAACTTGCTATTTCATCAATATTAAATTTTTCTAGTTTTGAAGATAATGTAACTTGAATTGATTTTAAAGTTCTTCCTGCTCCACTATGATAATCTTTATAATACTTTACTGCTATATGGTCTGGATTTCTAAATTCTAACCTTTTAAATAAAATATCAAGTGGACTTTCATAATCTTCATCATCTTCTTTAGGTTTTCCTGCTCTTAACATTTCTCCTACTGTTGCAAAGTTCTGTTCATCTTCTGGTGCTTCGTATTTTAGATAAAATATAAGTGCAGATAATAACATTTGTGCAGCAATATCCCAGAATGGATCTGATGGGCTACTTCCTTTTGGTGTTGTACTTTTAAATAAATTAGATACAAGTTTTTGCACATCATTGTCATCTTGTATATATTTAAAAGGATTATAGCAATGACTTAATTTAGGTGTAACTAAATCTAAAACTTTTACTTTATAACCTTCTTTTTCTAGTAAATGTCCTGTATCTCTTAAAATTTCCCCTTTAGGATCTAATACTACAAATGAGCAATTACATTGCATTATATTAGGTTTAACAAAAAATCTTGTTTTTCCTGCTCCGACTTCCACCACAAACTAGAGTGTTTAGGTTTCTTCTATGTTTTTGTGCTTTTAGTCCTATTTTTACATTTTGAGTTAATAATTTGTTTTGTGTTTCTGGCTTTTGCATATATTTTTTATTAACTTGTTTTGCATTGCCCCATACTGCTGAGCCGTATTCTTCGCCTCTCCTGTAATTTCTTCTAGTTGATAAATATATCCCTATTCCCAGAGCGTAAGCACATAAAAAAATAAAGACAGTTTTTACACTATCTTTGCAAAATTCTATATTATAAGGCTCATTCATTTTTTCTGGTAATTTTGAAATAATTTCTACTATTCCACCACTTATATATGGTGCTATTAATAGTGCCAACCATACTATTACAATTCCTCCAAAACAAATTAAAACAATGTTAGTTTTATCTTTCATCTCTATCTTTATCCTTTTTAAATAGAGATTTCTTTTTTGTTGGGGCATCTATAACTTTTTGCAATATTTCTGTTATAAATTCATCATCTTTTTGTTCTTGTATCATTTTAGTTCTCATATCATTTATAATATTTACTATTGCTCTATGTTCGTATTGGTCAAGTTCTACAACTCTTTTTTCTTCACTCATTCCTCTATGCCTACCTTTCTGGAACTGTCTTATTCTTTTCCTTACTGCTCATCTCAAAATAGTCTAACATTCTTGAATTTACTTTTTCAAAATTATCTCTAATTTTATCTAGTTCCATTCTTATTCCTTTTCCTTCTTTTTGGCTAGTTATTTCACTAGGTAAATCGTTAAAAGCATAATTTGATACATCAATTCCATACTTTTTACAAATCATATAAGAAGTACAATAACTAATAAAATAATTCATATTGCTTTCTTCTTGGTCTTTTAATTCAATGTTTCCCATTTCTTGTGATAATGTTTGAAACAATGTTTCTCTGTCCATATCTCTACAAACATATAATTTATTTTCACTTTTATTATATTCTGAACCTATTTGTCCACTTGGTAATTTTTCTACTGCCTCTCTTGGAACATCACAATTATGCAAAAGTGCTTTTAATAATACTCTATCTCCATAATTTATAGTAGTTTCTTGTTTTGGTGCATTTGTTTGAGATATATCAAATACAACTTTTGGATTATAATAAGTTTTTCCATTACTTTTACTTGGCTCAAGTATTTTTATTCCTTTAGGGTTTTCATTTAATTCTACACCTTTTTCTAGCCACGAATTTTTATCTTTAATATTGGTACTTTCTGGTGCTTTTTCTAATATTACTAAACTATTTCCAACTGAATATTTTGAAAATCTGCTTTGAATGTCTAAATACTCTCTAAACTTTTCGCCATCATTTCCAACTATTTTTGCCATTCTATCCATTGTGTTGTAAATATCTTGTCTATCTTTATTTTGTTGTTCTTTCCAATTGTTTTGCCTTTTAGTATTATATTGAGTATTATAATTTTTACTTGAATTATTATTGCCTCTAGTACCTAATATTTCATCTACCTCATCAACTTCTTTCATTTCGTTTTGCTCCTTTCCTTTTTTCTTTTTTTTCTTCTTGGTGTATAATCTAAATGTTTTGGCTCTTTAAAATGTTTTCCTTTGTATTTTTCTTTTTCTTTCTTCGGTGTTTTCTTTTCTTTTTCTTTATCTTTAGTAATTGCATTTCCTACTGGAATATCTTGCTTTTCTTGTTGTTTTTCCTTTTCTTCTTTTACTTTTAATTCATCTGCTATTTCTTTTAATTCCTTTTTTACTGATTTTTTTTCTTCGTCAGAACTCTCCGTTTTGTCGTCTGATTTGATATTTGAGGAAATCCCTAACAGATTCTTTTCCCCCGTTTCTTTTGTATTATTACTGGGAATTTCCTGTTGTAATTCCTCTTTAGGTTTTGGCATAATATCATCTATAAATTGGTCTTCTTCACTTTTTGCAATTTCAACTACTTCTTGAGAATTTGTCTTATTCATTTCTTGTTCTAACTCTCTCTTAATAGATGCAACATCTCTGAAATTAAATCTTTCTGCTATTCTATTCATCTTTGAAGCATCTTCCTCTCTAACCATAATATCTACCATACCATCAATTTTAGAATTTTTCTTGTCTGCTAATGCACAATATAAAACTCCATATTTTTTTGCCTCTTGTGAAAATTTCTTTAAATCTTCTGCTCTAATTGTAAATATTTTTAAAGGTTTTCCTGTTTTTAACATATTTGTTAATCTTGTTTTTCCTTTAGTTTGTTGCTTATCTTTCATAATGGTATAAATCATAACTGCCATATTTTTTGCACCTGTTCCTGCAATTTTTAATGCTACTTCCATTCCCTCTAAACTTATTCTAACAACTTCTTCTGCTGAATCTGATGAGTTCATTTTTGAATTTCTCCTTTCCTTTTACTTTTTTCTTGTTCCTGTTCTTTTTCTTCCATATCTTTAATATTTTGTTTTATCTTTTGATTTTGTTCTTCTATTTTTTCACAATACACCACCTCCTGCTTTAAATACTTAATCTTGTCTGATAAATCTAAAATATCATCACAAAGTTTTTGTCTTTTTTCTGGCTCTTTTTCTTTTTGTCTTTTTCTTCGTAATGTATTTCTTGCTTTCATCTGATTTTTTAATTCATCAGTAACAAGTTCTTTATATGAAAAAAGTTCCTTTGTAGTTTTAATTTTATTTCTACAAAGGAACTTGATTTCATCTGATATTTCTTCCATCTTCTTGATTTCTTTTCGCATTTCTGGAGTAATCTTTATTCTTGTTTTTTTGCTTTTAGGATATACTTTTAAAATATAACAATAATGAAGATATAATCTATATAAACTTCCTCTATCAAATTGAATTTTTATTACCTGTTTTTTTCCTGTATATCTTCTATATTTTCTTTGTTCTTCTGGGAAAGGAACTTTTGCCATATCACTATTCATTATTCTTTCGTTAATATTTCTAATACTATATTCCATTCCAAAACTTCTTTCAATTCTTATATTTCTTTTATATGGTGGTCTGCATAAACTTATTTTATTTGCTCTAATAGTAATTGTGTATCCCATTTTCTTTAAAATAGTTTCAAAATTTTTATAAGAATATGCTTGTTTAATTGCAAAATCTACATCTTCTTTTGTTGTTGTATAATAATATGATTTTTGAATAAAAGAATTATAATATTTTGTATAATCAATATTGTGTTTTCCACAAGGCTTTTCTTCAATAACACTTAATCCATATTCTCTACACAATTCATCTGATATTTTTCTCATCATTGCATAATTTTCTCTATTGTTTATATATTTCTTTCCATCTACAAAAGAAACAGAGTTCAAAACAAAATGATTATGATAGTGTTTTGTATTTAAGTGTGTTGCAACAATAACCTCATATTTATCTCCCCATAATTCTTCAGCAAGTTTTACACCAATTTGATGTGCTTGTTCTGCTGTAACTTCTCCCTCTGCAAATGATTGAAATCCGTGATATGCTAAAATACCTTTTTCTTTTCCAAAATGTTTTTTAGTTAATATCATTTCTTGCAAAGCATTTTTTGATGTGCAATTTACTCCAGAAACATAGAATTGTTTTTCTGTTTTAAAATCTGCTTTTGCATACTCTATTGTATTGTGCAAACTCTTATATATTTCTTGTTCAAATTCTATATCTGTTGTTTTATCTTCATTAGTTGCATATTTTATAACTTTATCAAGTCTTGTTTCCACTTTCCATAAACTTGTTGTTGCCATATTTTTTACCTCACAAATATTTTTCTTTTATCATCATTCTAAATTTTCTCCATTCTGCAATTTCATTATTTAAAATTCTTTCGTCTATAAAATTTCTATGATAGAGTAATCTTTCTAATTCATCTAAAGTTCTTATAAACTTTCCCATATTCTTTATTACTAAATCATAAAAATTTTTATCTGGTTTTTCTTTTATTTCACATCCCAATGAAGAATCTCGAATGAAAGTTGAAAGATTTTTCCCTGTTTTATCTGCTCTCTTTTTTATCTTTTCTTTTTCATTAAAATTCATTCTAATTGGAACAATAAAATCTCTTGGATCTTCTTTCAATTTTTTGCTCCTTTCATTTTTTATTCACGGGGATTGGGGTGTCCCCATATATAACATTTGTGTATATACAAATGTCTTGCTTGTTAGGACATAAAATTTATTTTGTCCCTATAAAAAATTCTTGTAAATTTCTCTTTAATCGTTATCTTTTTCATCTAATTTATCTAAAATTTCCACTAATTCTTCATCTCTTTTATAAGGTTTTGTTTCAAGTTTTCCATATTCATTTTTCTCTATAATTTTAACCAATTTATATCTAATAATCTCTTTATCTAATTCTTCATTTCGTGAGTCATTTTCTCTTTCTTCTGTCATCATTTTTACAACTTTATTAAATGCTTCATTTTTATTATCAGCCATTACTACTACTTCGTTTTTTATTCCTCTTTTGATTAAAAATACATATTTTTTCATTACTCATCTTGTCCTTTCTGCATTAAGATTTTTAGTTTTTTTTATAGGTTTTATCCCTAATAAATCACATAAATATTCATTATAATCTTTGCCGTTTTTTTGGTGGTCTATCTATAATTTCATACTTATCTGACATAACAATTTTTAATGCTTTTGTTGCATTTCTTCCTGCCTCATCACTATCTAAACATAAATAAATTTTTGTAATTTCTGGGTGCTTTTTTAAATAGTTTTCAATAGCAACAGGTATTTTACTTTGCTCTAAAACTTTTGCTGGTTGATATACTCCTGCTAATGAAATCATTGTTTTATCTTCCCATTTTTGCCCATATAATTTAAAAAGGGTAGCATAAGATAATAAATCTATTGCTCCCTCAAATATAAACATTTTATCTGTTTTTTCATTACTTTCTAATCTAAAAGAATACATTTTATTACTTCCTGTTGCATCCATTTTCACATTAGAATTGTTTGTTGCTCTGCAACCTGCATACTTTGCGTTTCCCATTTCATCATAGCCAACAAATACAACATTATGATAAAATTTTTCTTCATAAATTAAATGTTTTTCAATACATTTTTGTATAATTTCTTCATCAATTCCTCTACTTTTTAGATAGTTTTTTGCTCTTGTTTCTTCATTATTTTTCTCTGGTAGAATTAATTTTTTACACTCTCTTTTTTCTTGTTTTTCTTCAAAAATTGGTGTCTTAATTTTCATTTTATTTAACACTATTTCTGCTGATTGTGGAAAAGGGATTCCTTGTGTTTTTTCTAAATAGTCCACTGCATTTTTTCCACCAATTCCTTTTGAACACCAATTCCAAAATCCATTAGACATTTTTAAACTATCGTGTTCTTTTGTGCAATATTGTGTCTTGGTTTCTCGTACTAATTCATTAGGATAATAATTTTTAAAGTAAGTTAATAAGTCCATTTGTTTTGCTTTTTCTACTAATTCTGGTGGAATGTATTTTGACATTTTATTACCACCTCCTACATTTAAAATCCTATTGTTTTGCTTTTTTCCTTTAATATTTCCTCTAACTTTTTCTTTAGCACATTTCTAGTATAAATATAGGTATCTCTTGGCACTAACTTGTAAAATTCATTTGGCAATTCATAACTAAAAATATTATTAAAAATTGTATTATATACATTAGTTATTGGATCACTTTTTATAAATTCATCAAACTCATCTTTTGGTATTAAGCCACCATCTATCAATATTGTTACTAACTTATTTATAGCCTCTATATCTTCATTTATTAAAGGCATATCTTTTTGTGTTTCCTCTAAAAAATCTGATATACTTATTAAATCATCAATATAAATCGAATTAGAATTTCGCATTTTTTTACCTACTTTCTCTATTATTTTTTACTTTTTCTGCAACTGCTCTATCTACTATAATCTTTATTGAATTATCCATTTCATAAGAAATATTTTCTCCTAATCTTCCGTCTGAATTTCTCCAATCTTCATAAAATTCTGCCAATAAATCTTTTTGTTTTATTAGTGCTTTTAATTCGTAATAGTCGAGATTTTTCTCGCTCATTTCTCCAATTATTAGTGTTTTTACCGTAAGTTGATAAGCACTTTCTATAATCTCATTTGGAGATTTTTGTCTTAAATAGCCCTTATATTCTTGTAATTCTTTATCTAATTTTTCTATCAATTTTTGTTTTAATTCTTCTTTACTTTCCATTAAAAAATTTCCTCCTTTTTTTATTTTTGGCAATAAAAAAGAGCCGATTGCTCGACTCAATTTAACTATAAAAATTGTAATTTAGCGAATAGTAACTTAATTTTCTTTTTTATTAAACATATGGCG
>CAMIYN010000043.1 GCA_946403075.1 uncultured Lachnospiraceae bacterium
ATATGGAAATATACTGATGAATAGCATATTTTTTATTTTACACATAATTGATTTTCTGCTTCTTTTATTGTATCTTCAGAAATTCCAAATTGCTTTGCTTTTTCAAATAAACTATTCATTTGTTCTGGGCTATAATTTTTTGTTACTTGTTTTAATATATCCATTGGATTATTTTGATTTTTTTGTGCTTGTTCTAGGAACTGAAACATTTGTGGTTGTTTCATCTTTATCTGATTTAACATCATTGTCATTATTTGGTTTTGCATTGTTTTTTAATTCCTTTCTTAATTCTTCTATTTGGATTTGCAAACTTGATATTAAAATATCTTTTTCATCCTTCTTGACTATTTCATTAAGTTCATATGCTTTTATCTCTCCATTGGTCTTTTTTATCCATAAAACACTTAAATCTTTGCTAAAGTATGGTGTATCAACAAATACACTTTCTTTTAATACATCATCTATTGAATTGACATATCTTATTCCTCCATTACCATTTGGAGCAAGTTGAAATGTTTGATTTATTGCGGGCTGATGATTTTGATTTATAGGATTGTTCTTTACTTGTTCTCTCATATTTTGTAATTGTGATATTTGACTATCTATTCTTTCCATCATATTTTGTTGGGCAAAATTATTAGTCATATATGGGTTATTAAACATGTTTTAAACCTCTTTTCTTACTTTCTTGGTTATTTATATATGAAAAAGAGAAATACCTTTTATACACCCTTAAAATGCGTTTTAAACAAATATTAGGGTTGGCATTTCTCCTTTCCAATCACAATGTACAACAATTTGATTGGTACAAATTAATACACATAAAAAAACACTACTTATTGAGCGCTTTTATACTATCATTTATCCTACTTGTAATTTTTCTTATACCTGCTTCAGTATATTTGTACTTATATGCTAAATAAATTGCATTTTGTTTTTCTATAAAGAAGTCATAACAAATGTTATATTTTGTACTTCCTTTATCTGCTACCTTTGTTATTGTACTTTCAAAATCTTCTTTTGGCATTCCTTTATAGAGAGGTTTGTATGTTTTCTTTACTAACTTTGATGTTATATATGATAATCCTACTCCTAACATTATAGGTATCAATATACTTATACCTAATGGAGTTGTTATTCTATTTAATACATAGTAAGTTATGTTTGATAACACAAAGCATTGCAACATACTTTTTAAATGAAATGGTTTGCCAAATACCTTTTTAGATAACCAAAATGAACTTATTATGAATATACATTCTATTAAGGTGTCATTTAACTTGCCTATTAATAGAACTACTACTAAAGTAAATATATTCCAAAATGTACTTAATATAATGAATATAATGATAGTTGCTTTTTCTTGTTTGTTAAATTTCTTAAAATTAGAATAATTTTCTTGCAACTTTTTTAGCAAATTTGAAAAGTTTTTCTTCATCTGCAAAGAAGATTGCACTTCCACTACCACTCCACATAAATTAATTCCTCCTTTCATAAAACTCAAATTGTATGAGATTGCTAACACTAATAATTGGTCTATGTTTAATAAACTATCTACTATAAAGTTATTATAATTGTTATTAATACCAATACTTCTAATAAACATCGATATTGGTTGATATATTGTTACTAATAAAACAACTATAAAAGGTCTTTTACTAAATTTTCTATTAACCATCATTGGAAACAATATTAACCATATAATTGATATAATTGGATATATATTATTCATACTAAATACTTTGTTCAATATTATTTGTGCAATAAATAGAATAAATGTTTCTATTAATGCTTCTTTATATAATCTTTTTCTTTTAGTTGATAAACATAGCATAAAATATAATTGTATATACAAAATTATGAAATTATATAAATCACCCCAATGTGTAGTTGAGATTGCTTTGCTTAATTTATTCATTATTGCATTATTTACATCTAATCCAAAATAATCCAATCCAACTAATTTAAGTATAAATATAATTATTAATACAAATAGATACACTTTTAAACTTGCACTTAAATATTTATCATAATCTTTAAACATGATACACCTCCTTCCTAAACAAAAAAAGATGTTGTTGCCAACACCCCTTCTCCTTTGAAAATATTATAACATTATTTACTTAAAAATCAATCTTATTTTAATAAGGATAAAACAATTGATATTAATCCTGTTATTATTGCTCCAACAGTTGTCCTAAATAACCATTTACTATTATCTTCTATTTTATCTAGTCTTTGCTTATTGTTTATAGATATGTTATATGCTTCTTCTGCTTTTTCTTCAGTTCCTTCAAAATTTCTCAACAAGGTTTCTATTTTAGTTAATCTTGTTAGTACCTCAATTTCAAATTTCTTTTCTTCTTCCATATTTGTCTCCCCTTGTCTCTTAAATACTTATATTTATTCATTAACATTATAACATAAAGCTGATTTTTATCCTAATTTAGCATTTTTTGTTGTTGTACAATGCATTTTAAGGCATTTATCTTTTATCAGCAAGACAATTGCTTTATATTTTTGCCCTACGATACCCACTTACCTTCATTCTTTTCATTTTAGTAGGTAAATTTGCTTTTTGTGATAGTTCTCTATACTTTTGGGTAAGTTGTGTTATCTTTTGTTGGCTTTCTCTTACTAAATCATCTTGTCCACTTGCTCTTGCCATTATTTGTATATCTTTTTGTTCTCTTATCTTTTTTTCTAGTTGCCTTTGCATTTGAGTTCCTTCATATCTAGTATAATGTTTACCATCTATTTCAAATCCTTCATTATTCTTATCTATAATTTCTTGCAATTGTTCATTTGTATATTCAGGTTCACTTACCCCTAATACTATACTAAAAGTGTAATGGTAACAGTTATATTCACTTATAGACCTTCTATCATGTCCTTCAAATTCAGGTTCAAATACTACTCCATCATAACTTATTGCTCTTTCATCATTTTGAAATTTATTAAATTCTATATTACTAAATTGTTTTCCTTGTACAAGTTGATGGTCAGGAGCAGGGTTTTCATGTACTGAAATCTCTACTCCATCTGCACCAAATTCTTTACCAAATATATCTTGGGTTTCATTGTGTAGTTCTCTTAAACTATCCTTTAAATTCATTCTAATAGCACTATCTAATCTTCTACTATTATGTACTTCTTTGCCTTCTTTATTTATGTATGTGCTATCATATATGACTTTTAAACCACCACTACCCATTTGTTTTATTTGTCTTGTCATTGCTTGGTCAAAACTTTCTTTGCCTTGACTTACACTTAATACTGCTTCATCTAATAAATCATAATATGCTTGTTTTAATCCTTTAAACTCTATATCTCCTGTTTTTTTGTTTATTAGACCAAATCCTAATGCTCTTGGTGTCATCATCTCTGCACATCTTCTTGCAGTTATGTTTGCTATTGCTTGTACTTGGTTCTTTAAAGCAACATTTTCATCATAAGGTATATATCCTATTCCTCTATAATCATAAAATTGTTTTGCAAACCTATAATCATTTTTAGATACTTCTTCAAATATCTCTTTTATTTCTTTTGTATTTAATTTAGATACTTTTGATAATTCTTTAACTATCTTTTCATAATCTCCACCATACTTTAGCATTTGAGCAAGTTGTTGTGCCTTTGATGGTTTTAATTTACCTATTTCATCTAAATTACTACCTATTTGTTTTAATATATCAGTATTTAGTTTTTGTAACCTTTGTATTAATCTTTCAGTTACTTTCTCTAACAACTCATCACTAATCATAGGAAACCTCCTATTCACTTAAAGCAGTTGCATTTAATAAACTTGCCAAGTCATTGCTTTCTTGACTTATGTTTGTTTGACTTGCATAACTCTTTGCTAGTGCATTTAATTGACTTAATAATGTACTATTAGTTATTTCAGTATATGTTGGTGTTGATAATATATAATATACTGTTGTATTATGTGTACTTAACCAACTTTTAAAACCTGCTTCATCTAAACTTAATAATCTACTTCTTTTAATTTGAATATATACAAAGGTTTTTTCACTAGATATTCCTATACCTTCATTACCACTTGAAGAACTTTGTTCATAAACAAATCTATTACAATATTCACTATTAGTACCAAACAAACCAAATGCCCCAGGTATTTGAAATGTAATAGTTGTACTTCCATCTCCATCATTTCTTTTACTCCAAATTTCAGTGTTTGCCCCTGTAAATACAACCTTACCAATTTCATTTTTTAAGTACCATCCTGTTCCATAAGGTTCAAAGGATGTGGATTGTGTTCCTTTCTCTAATTGCACTTGTACAACATAATTGTTAAATGTCATCCCACTGTTATTACCATAAACATATATATATAAAGGTACTTCTTCATTAGTTGTAAAGGTTACTGAATATTTATTGTTAGTATTTAATTGACCTATTGTTATAGTTGCCAACCTATCGGCAATTGTCGTAGCATTTGATTTATTAAGGTAAAATGCTATATCTTTACCACTACCTACTCCAGTATTAGAGCCACTTTCCACTGCAAAAGTTAAAGTATAAGTCCCTGCTGGTATAGTAATGTTTAAATCACTAGGTACGATAATAACTCCTGCTTCATTTGTTGTTCCATTTATTTTGAATTTACTTCCAAGATAACTAGTAGTAACTCCTCTTAAAGTTACATCATTTAAGTTATTAAAGTTTATTAAATTCTTCCCTGTACTCTTTTTAATGCTATCCTGATAATCTCCTATTTTACATAGTTCTATTGGTGTTGTTCCATATGGTACATAAGTATTTACTTTCGTTCCAACTTCTAGCATTGGTTTAACAATTACATTATTTAATGTAGCACCATTTTTAACAATTACTCTAAATATTTGTCCTGTTTGATTTCCACTAGGAGTATATGTTGTACTTTTTGCATAAACATACTTTTTATTAACCCAACCATTATTTATATATTCAAATATTGCTAAACCCACATTAGAATTAGATAATCCAATTGACATTGTATAAACTTGGTTTGTATCATTAATCAAATTATTTGTTGTGTTATACCACACATTTGTATAAGTATCGGCAGTAGCAGTACCATTTAATGTAATAGTGTTATCTGCATTTTTAGTAAATGTAATACCATTGTTTGTTTCAGTAATTCCAGTGTTAGGTAATAAATTCTCTACTGGTAAATTAACAGGATATGTAGCACCTATATATGGTTCATAGGTTGTAGCACTAGAGTTTTTTTCTATCTGCAAACTATCTAATGCAGTTGTAAGTGTTCCAGCCATTTTTATATATTTTGCATTACCTGTATTGATAGTGTAACTTGTACTTGCATTTTCGTTGTATGGTCTATTAATAAAGTTTTTAGAACTATCATATTTTGCAATTCTATAAATAGTTGATACATTACTTGATATGGTATATTCAGTGTTTTGCTCTACTTCTATAAAATAATCTTGGTATGACAAAGTGCTATCACTTGTTATTCCTCCACTACCATTTATGTAAAAACCATTTATTATATGAAAATCTTTATTAAATAAATTTTTGCCATTACCTCTAACTATTATGTCATTATCCCCACTTACTACGTGTATATCTTGTGGATAGTCTGGGTTTGGACTTGCTCCATTTGTATATGGTTCGTATGGTGTTTCTGTCGAACTTTTTTCCAACATAGGATATACTGTAGTATTGACTGTAACGCCTTGATAAACTACAACTAAAGTTCTCCAATTGTTATATGTTGTGTCTTGAGAAACTGTTTTTTGAATAGTGTTATTTGTTCCTCTTACAGAAGTAAATACTGAAGCAGAGTCATACCATATAGCGACTTGTACATCGGTAGTTTCTTTTTTTGATAAAGTATAAGTGCCAGCAGTTAATGTAACTGGTGTTCCTGTATTTAAACTCATAGAAGCAACATTTGTAGCAGTTCCTGTTATTGTTATTGATTTATCTGCATTTACTTTAAATGTTATACCATTAGAAGTAACAGTGTACCCTTCATCCCTAACATTAATCAATAAATTCTTACCTGCGGTAGTTGCTTGACTTGTATTTCCTTTTAAATCTATTTTCATTTTTCCCTCCTTTGTGTTATCCAAAGTTATTGAAGTTCCTTCTCCTGTTACTTTTGGTAGTGTTTCCCAATATCCATCTATTAGTTTTGGTATGTTTTCTAGGTTTTTATTTACTCCTGTTGTATCTATTCCTATTCCTTCTAACTCTTGATAACTCTCTTTTATATGTTCTTCTATTGATGTTATTCTATCACTAATTGCCACTTAAACCACTCCCAACATCTAAAGTAGTAAGGATTGTTTCTATATCTCCTACTAAGTTATCTACTTCTGCTTTTGAATATGTTTCTTCTTTTGTGTAATAATTACTTAAATCTACTTCTATTTCTATATTGCCACTACCTAATAAACTTTCATTATTTAGTGTTTTTATATTTTCACCACTAACTAATGTATCTTGTTTATTATTTTGTAAGTTTACAATTGCTTGTTCTATTTGTTCTTTATCACTTGGTGTTATTGGTTCAGTGTTCTCTGCTTCTTTTAAACTACCTTTCCAAGTTGAATAATAATCAGGCATTGGATTATATCTTTTTATTTCTTCTTCATTATCTACTAAAAATGCAACTACTCCTATTTCTAGTTCACCTTTTTGAGTTAATATTTCATTAGGATAATCACATTCATCATTTACTATTATTTGTTTATATGTATTACCATTTAAAGTGAAATATGCTTCTTTTACATAATCATTTGTTATTTCTTCACTAAATTCAAATGTACATTTACTTACATTTATTTCTTTTTCATTAATTGGTTCACTTTCTTCTATTTTAACTATATGAGGTGTTACTTTTATTAGCATTATTGTTCACTCCCTATTAATTGCTCAACTGTTGGATTGCTTTCTTCAATCTTTTGTATTGCCTTTTCTGCAATCTTTTCAGTTTCACCAAATATTCTCATTCTATATTCTACTTTACTTATTAGTCCTGCACTTTCTTCTCTCATTGCTCTATTACTTTCTGCTTCTTTATCTTCTATGATACTATCATCAAATTGTATTGCAATTTCTTCATAATTGATATTTCTTGTACCAAATTGACTTGATGCATAACATATTGCCTTTACTAAATCATATATAGAACTTTCATATCCTACTTCTAGTTTCTTCTTTCTTCTAAATAACTTACTATTAGAACTTACTACTGCAGTTGCAGTTGATAGGTTTGTTCCATCAAAGTGGTAATGATTTTCTCCAAATCCTACCTTATTACCTAATATATTCAAGTTAGTATTTAATGTTTCTATTTGTTGTGCAGTTCTTAATGTATCACTATCACTTTGTATTAAGTCATCTTTTGTTGCTCCTGTTGGCAATTGATATATTGTTGTATCATTTGGGTCAAATACTAATCTTTCTTCACCATTATCATAATTAAACATATCTGCTCTTGCAAATATTCTTTTTCTACCATCATTTATCTCATTCTTTAATGCATCAAAACATATATCTACTGCTTTTAAATTATCAATAGCATTTGCATAATGTGGTATTCCAAATGGGTTATTATCAAATAAGTTATTTGTTAATGATGGTTCAAATATTGTAAACCATTTAATATCTGATTGTGTATTGAAGTCAACCATTGTATTATTGTCTTTCATATCTACTTCTATTACATTACCATTATCATCTCTAAATAAATGATTATATATATGATAATTACCATCATCTGCTATCTTATGTACTGATAATACTATATATTTATTACCATCTATGTATTCAACACTACCAAATGCACATTCAGTTACTTCTTTGTTACTCCAACTTAATGGATATATCCAATCTATATCTACTAAATCAACTCTTGTTTTTGCTTCTGACACATCTAAATACATTCCATCTTCATTTTCTATAATGTCATATACACTTACTACTGTTGCACTTGTTCCTAATGCTCCACTCTTTTCTAATGCTTTATTAATTACTGCATATAAGTCCAATTCATTTATTAGTTCATTAAATTGGTCTTCACTTGATTTATCTTTTAAAGATATTTCACATTTTTCACTCCATAATATATCACTCCAATCTTCACTAATCTCTTTTGCCATGTTCATAGTAAATCTTTTTTGATATACTTTTTGATTTCCATTGTAAACATAATAATTATGAAATTCTCTTACATTACCTTTATACCAACTTTTCCATTGGTCTATATAAGTTTGTATGTTGTCTTTTACTTCCGAATTATAACCATAATTATCCTTTAAAAACTTTTCTAATTTCATCTAATTACCTCCTTACTAATGCTATTATACTTTATATGCAAAAAGTTGTCATTTTTGGTTTATTTTCTTACACTCATTAATTTATCGTAAAATGGAAACATACTATATTCACTTGCATCTAGGTCATCTATTGGTGTTGTTCCATCATCTAATCTTTCATCAGGGTGTTTTTCATCCCATAATGCTTGACTATATGCTTCTATAAGATATTTACACTTTCTTAATATAAATCTTCTCATTTGTCCAAATAAATGACAATCTAGTTCTATTCTATCTAGTATTCTACCTTTAATACAATCATCTACTTTTATTGGTATTCCTTTTTGTTGCAAATATCTATTCATACCAAATGTTAATACTTGTCCTAATGCTCCATAGTCTGCAAAGCAATGTGTTACTTTTCCATATTCTTCTTTTACTCTTTTATAAAATTCTATAAACTTATCATACATTTGCTCTGGTGTATGTAATCCTACTAACTTTTCTTCATCTATTGTCCATACCTCTTTAAACCCATATGTTATTCCACTTGCTTTAAATTCAGTTTCACCTTCAGTTGCCCCATAGTCTATTCCTATACTTATCATCATAAAGTTTAGTTTGTTTCCATTTTCATCTATTGCTTTATCTTTTATGTATTCACTTGGATTGTCTGCAAATAACTTGTATATAATACCTTCTGCATTTTTCCATTGCCCTAGTATCAACCTATCATAAAAGACTGTCCCTGCATATTCTTTACATAGATTGTCAACAAACTCTTTACTTAAAAAAGGATTATCAAATATTGTGTAATGTTGTACATATACATCTAATCCTTTTTCTTGTACTTGGTCTAAAAAATCTTTCTTTAACCAATGTGATTGATTTTCAGGGTTTAATGCACCATCAAAACATGAATAATCTTTATCTAATGAACCTTGTATCATTACAAACACCTCTTGGTGCCATTTAGCAATTTCATCACCATAGGCATATTTAATGCTTGTTCCTTGTATCTTTGATACTTGGTTTGCTTTTTCACAACCTAAACAATATACTTGCTCCCCAAATAGCATTGCTATATTATTATTCTTTACTGACCCTATTAAGTTTTTACCATATATTTCTCTTAATGGTTGAAGCACGTTTCTTTCTATTGTTGCCTGTGATACTCCAAATATACAATATAAACCATCTTTGCCTTTTCTTTCTATTATTCTTTTAGGTATCATATATAAAATATCCAAATAAGTTTTACCACATCTTCTTGCCCCAACTTTTAAGTTGTATCTATGGTGTGCATTCCTTATATATTCTTTTTGCTTATCACTTATTATCATTCTTTTGCTTCTTTCTCTATTTTTGAAAGTAATTCTTCTACTTTAGATATTTCGTGTGTATTATCTGTTTCTATTACATCTCTTTGTCCTAAATATTGTTTACCTAAAAATATAGCCATAGCAGTGTTCTTTTCTGCTAATTTAAACTGATATCTTCTTAAAGACATTTTTCCATTATCTTGTCCTTTTTTATATATACGACAAAACTCTTCATCTCTTTGAAGTGTTCTTACTGACATTTCTAAAAAATTTGCTATTTCTTCTTGGGTGCATTGTATACTTGCTAACTTTTCGACCACAACATAATCTATTTCTTTTCTTGGTCTTGCCATACAACTACCTCCTTATTACATTTTACCACAATTTTATCATAAAAAGAAATCGAGCAAATGCTCGACTAAAATAATCCCCATTCTGCAAACTTTTCAAATCCACCTTGTTCTATTATGTATTGTCTTGCAATTTCTACTATCTCACTATAAGGTTTATTATCTATTGTATCATCACCTATTGCACAACATAACTCTACTACTTTGCCTGTTTCTTGTGCCTTTAAAAATGCATAAATATTTACTGATACATCTGCTTTGGATAAATCTTTGCCATGTAATCCTCCACCTGTTACTGATTGAGCCATATCACTACCTAACTTACGATTTGTTGCTCCACTATCCACATCAGTACCACCTGACCAATCTCCTAGAGGATTTATAACCAATTCCTTATTGTATTTACTTGTAAATTCCTCTAAATTCATTCTAGACGCATTTGATTGGCATATAATCAGTCTTTTCCCATCTAAAATGTACTTTCCATCAGAATTGTATTGGTTATATATTTCTCTTGCTATGTTAGATATTTCTTTTTCATTATCAGTTAATGGTACACCTTTGAATATTCCATTATCTCCACACCTAATGTCTTTACTTTGATTGTCTGCTAAATGTTTGTCTTGTGGTATAATTGCTAAATCTACAAGCATATTTACACCACCTATTCTTTTAACTATGTCTGCTACTTCATCAGGATTGAAACTTTCACTTGTTTCAACGATAATATGGCATACCTCATGTCCAATTAATACTTCTACTGCTATTTTTGGTCTGTCATTTTTTTTATATGCCAAATCTACCAATGCTCCTGCAATTCTATCTGCCACTTTATCAGGGTGGCTTGGGTTTACTTTTTCTATCATATTTCCTCCTATACCCTTGTCTTTAAGACTTCTTCTTTTTTTAGTCCTCTCATTTTTTCAAAAGTTACTTCTTGATTGTATTTATAAATAATATTATTTTCATCATCATAACCATCAGGTATTAATACTTTTTCAAATATTTTATATGGACTTTGACCCATCTTTGGGTTATTCCATAAATAATGTAAATAATCTTTCATAGTCATATCACTAAACTTTGCCCTATTCTCACTCGAATTGGTATTAAATCCTTCTGCAGAATTGTATTGAAAGTCTAGGAAATACATATCCCCTTCTATATCACTCCATCGTACTGTTCCTGTTTTTTTTGCTATTTGTAAGGCACTTGCAAAATTGCCTCTTGAATAATCCCAATTTTTATTTAATGCACAACAACAACAATTATTTGAACATTCTTTAAAATGGGCATCACTTACATAAAATCTCATACCTAATTCATCACATATTTCTTTCATATGTTTAATATACTTTTCTTTAACTTTTCTATTTAATCTTAGATATCCTGTTCCTGAACTATGTTTTCTATAAAAATCTACAATGTCAAATCCACAACATTCACTTATTGTCTTGTAATGTTCTCTTGCTTGGTTTATACTTCTCATTTCTAAACAAAAAAACTCTGTTGTAACTGCAGTTGCTCCTGCTTTATGGGCTTCCCTTATTAATTGTTCATAATCCTCACTACTCACTCCAGGAATAAAAGGTCTTAATCTTAAAGTAGCACCACCTTTATTTAATTTAGTATATTCTTCCATTGCTTTCAGTCTTTGTCTAGGACTAGGCACTCCTACTTCAATTTTCTTTGCTTTTTCCTCATTAAGAGTAATGATACTAAATTTAACATTCCAATTGTCTGCCCCTTTAAATAATTCTCTATATTTATCATCGTGAAATACCCAAGCACTTTTTGTACTAAAACATATTGGGTAATTAATTTGTTTTAAATATTTTAACAATTCATATGTTTGCCCATATTTTCTTTCATATCCATCAAATTGGTCTGATAATCCACCATATTGTATTGGTCTTTTGTCTTTTATATATTTGTAGAATTGACTATGTTCGTCTTCACCACTAAATATTTTTTTAACTTTATCCACATTAATACATTTTACTAATTTGTTTTTATATTCTTCTTTGCCTTTACCAATGCCACGTTGATATTGGCTAAAACAATATACGCAACCAAAAGAACAATTACTATATGTATCTAATGTAAGAGGTAAAGAGCAATCTGCTATTTCTCCTGTCCACCTTGGAGAGCCATATGTTCTTTCTATATCTAATTCATTACTTTCCATTTTTATTCACCTTTAATAAAATACTGTTTTTTTTGCAACCTTTTCTTATTAAGTTAGGATATTTTAATAATATTTTTTTCGTACATTCATCATCTTTATCCCACACTTCTTTACACCCACCATCACTTTTATGTTTTGCAGGTGCGTGTATAAAATTAAATCTAACACAATTATACCCATTCTTTATCATTTGTAAGCAAAAGTCAAAATCTTCTTTTACTCTAAATTCAGGATTAAATCTATAGCCTTTTTTTATTATTCCCATAATTGTTCCAATTAATAAATTCTTTTTATCAATCGTGGGTTTCATAAAGTAGTAATTATCAACTGGATATCCTCCCCAAATTAAAGAATGATTAACTTCACAATAGTTAAATGCATCATCTATAAACTTAGATAATTCTTCTTTTGTAAAAGGTTTTATTTGTTTATCTTTTAGACTTCCTATATATTTTATATCATCATCTAACATTACTATCTTTTGACCATCTTCAAAATTATCTAGTAATGTATTTCTATTATCTGAAACACAAAAACCCTGTTTGTATATTATATTTGCCCTTTTTCCATACTTTTCTGAATACTTTTCATAATCTTCAATAGTTTGTGTTGAAATATATATTTGTTCTTTAGAGTATCCCATATTTTCGAGATAATCTAATGTTAATTGTTCTTCACTTCTTTTATAACTAGGTATTCCAAACACATAATTATTCATCATATTTCTCCATTATATCTGCTATTTTATATACAACTCCAAGTTCTTCTTCCTCTTTTAATATTTTCTTTAAAAATTCAGTTTCTTCTGATGTTTTATATGTTATAATAACTCTTTTATTTACAAGAAAATCATTTGAATTGCTTGAATATTTTGATATTAACTCATCATCATAACTTTCTGGTTCCATATCATCCATTAGCATAGATAACTCAAAATCACCAAAACCAAAATCAGTCATATCGATATCCGCCATAACATCTTTTAATTCTATAGATAATAAATCATCATTCCATTCTGCCATATCGTTAGTTTTATTATCAGCAATCCTGAATGCTTGTATTTGCTTTTCATTTAAGTCATCTGCTATTATACAAGGCACTTCTTTTAATCCTAATTCCATACTTGCTTTATATCTAGTATGTCCTGTTACTATTACGTTGTTTTTGTCTATTACTAATGGTACTTTAAATCCGAATTGTTTTATTGAATTCGCAACATATTCTACTGCATTATCATTAAATCTTGGATTGTTTTCATATGGTTTTAAATCTTGAACTTTAACCATTTTTATTTGCATTTATATTCCTCCTTTATAAATACCATAACGCACACATAGAAGAGGTTAATGCAATGAGATGTGTGCATTATGCTATTTACAAACAATTTATTTTTTCTTTTATTTTTTCTAATTGACTAATAATCTCTTGTTCTTTTGGATAATCATTTTTTAAATAATAAATCGCAGAAGATATACTTCTCTTTAAATTATGATTTTTATATGAATTGTTTTCTTTATAAGATATCCATTCTAAATTACTTACTTCATTATTTTGAGGATTACAATCTTTATGATTAACACAAGGCAAATTATTTGGGTTAGGAATAAATGCTTCTGCTACAAGTCTATGGATTGAATAATATTTTATCTTTCCCTCTTTGCATAAACTAACCTTTAAATATCCTTTTGGAAGTTTGCTCGGTTTTTTTATTATTTCTTCACATTTTCTGCTTTTCATTATCCTTTTTAAACTTTTGACTTTGCCTGTATTACTAATTTGGTATAAACCTTCATATCCTTTTATGTCTTTCCAAACTTCTTCCATACTTATACCTCCAATCTATAAGTCGAGGGGCAATTGGAGTACCCCTCTAGTACTCTTTTACAGGTACTGCACTAATGATATATTTGTCGAGGAATAGGATTTCTACAAGTTAAAGCCACCTAATTTTACACCTCTATAAATCCATCAAACTTGTTCCTGCTTTGTATAGGATTTACTTATATCATCAGTACACTACCTATAACTTAACTAAATAGCAAGTAAATTAAGTATAACATACATATTGCATTTATTTCAAACTTTGTCTTTTCATTTTCCTCTTTAACTAGATTTACAATTAATAACAATGTTGTAAATATTATTAATAAAATCCTAATTGCCAACATCATATATATTCACCTCAATTTTTTCATCTTTTAATCTCTGCTCCATCTTATTCTTTTTTATTTTCCATTCTTTTGCTAAATTAAATTGTGTTTCTTCATATCCATTTAGATATTCCCATATTAAATCTTTTATGTACTCTCTCTCAAAACATATAGAATATACTTCTTTTTTGTAGGCAATAATTTCATCTAATGTTAGTTTGTCATATTCTTCTTTTATCTTTTCTCTATTTGGAAAAAAATCTAGCAATCCATAGAACTTAATAATACCCATAACCAACCTCAAAAAACAAAGGAAGAAAATGTTATTGCCATCTCCTCCCTGTCTTTATTTCATTATACTACATATTAAAGTTTTAATCAAGATAGTTGTATTCTGTTTTCAATATTTTGTTTTTCAATTCTTCTGCCTTTTTATAATCTTTAAAGCACCCTCTATAACCATTTAATTGCACTATATAATAGTAATTATTGCCCTCTTTATATTTGCATATTCCTTTTGGCTTTTCTTTTTTATTAAGAGCATTTTCTCTATAATTTACAAACCTTAAATTACATTTTCTGTTGTCTTTTTTATTGTGGTTTATATGGTCTATTAATTTTCCTTCATTTGCATTCATAATAAATCTGTGCATTAAAATAACTTTCTTATTTTTCTCTTTATGACACATATAACCATTTTTTACTTCATACCAACTTATATTTTTTATCTTTTCATAATCATCTTTGTCTATATAAAATTCAGCATTTGTATTTGTAGCATACCCAATAACAAAATTCCCTTTATCAATGTATTTATTATATTTTTTTTGAAATCCTGTTTTTTTATAATTACATCCACAACTTTTAGTTTTCCCTGTTTTTACATTTTGCAAATTAATTACTTTCTTTTTACCACACTCACATTCAAACATATAGTATTTTGAATAGTATTTTCCTGTATGGTCAAATTTAATTACTTTTAATTTGTTATATTTTTTTCCAATATTTTCATCCATTTTTTTCACCAAATACATTTTACCACATATATAATTTCGTGTCAATTTGTATTATAAAAAGTTCCTGCCATACCTAGCAATAAAATCATCAATTGTTTTGTTATAATACTCTAACCATCTTTCTTCTGCATATTGTTTTAATCTTAAATCTAAATCATGTCCATTCTTTCCATGCACTCCATTTATTCCTTCGTGGTGGTCATAGCAAAGATAAACTACTAATCCATCTTCATCTGCTTTCTTTCTATTTTTCCCAAATATTATATGGTGTAGGTGTAACCCTGTTTTCTTCTTACATACATAACATTCTTTATTATTACTGATTAAACTCTTCATATTTCCAAATATAACCTCCTGCATATTTTCTTTTTCCTTTACATACACTTGTTATATTGTTTCTATTAATACCTAATTCTTTCTCAACATTTATTAATCCATTCCATTTTTTTATTAATTTATTATCTTTTGAATATTGTAAAACATTTATTCTTTTGTTTTTCATCTTGTCATTATAATTGTTATTATATTCGTAAGAACACCATTCTAAATTATTGACATTA
>CAMIYN010000044.1 GCA_946403075.1 uncultured Lachnospiraceae bacterium
TCCATATATATCCTTTGGTAATATTTCTTTTACTATTGCAATTGCAACATTCACTAATATGTGAAGTTTTATAATATTCATTTGCTTCTTTAATACTATTCCATGTTTTTATAAAATTGCCATTTAAATCATATTGATTAACTTTTCTTCTAGATGGATTTAATCCAATATTATATGCATGAACATTATTTTCTAAAGGGGTACACCATTCAAGATTATCTACACAATTGTTTAATTTGTTCCCATCTATGTGATTTATGAAAGGTTTATTATTTTTATTAATTATAAAATGTTTAGCAACTAATCGATGTATATGTAATCTTGATTGCTTATTGTTTTTCCAAAGGCTAACAGCATAATAACCAGTATTATCTATAACAGTTTTTAATATTTTTTCTTTTATGGTAATATTGTACCCTTTAATCGTTTTAATAATTCTAAATAAACTTTTAACTCTACCAAAATTACTTATTTGATATAAATTTTCATAGTTTTCAATATCTTTCCATATTTCTTCCATACTATATCCTTTCTAGAGAAAACAAAAAGACTTATATAAGCACAAGAGTTTATTGTCGAGATAAGTTCTCGTGCTTATATAAATCTTTCTGCTTATCTCGACATATTCATTATATCATATTTTGAATATTAGGTAAAGAGGTTTAAATATCAAGAGAGGAGGAAAAATGACTTATGAATGGAAATGGTATAACACCAACTGTTGAATTAGCAACAAACAATGGAAATGGTTTCTATCCATACCCTGTTTATCCTGCTATGGGAGGAAATGGTGGATTTGGAGGATTTGGAAACGATAGTGCAATTTGGTTAATTGTATTATTGGCACTTATTTGGGGAAACAATAATGGTAATGGTGGTTTCTTTGGTGGTGGCAATAATAGTTTTGATAATGGTTATGCTTGGTTATCTAATGGACAAAAAGAAATTATGTCTAACACAAATCAAGGATTTGACACGTTACATTTATCTAACCAATTAGAAGGTACTAGAGATGGTATTTATGGACTATCTAATCAAATTTGTAATAGTACAAGTGATATAACAAGTGCAATTACAAATGGTTTCTATAATGCAGAAATAGGTGCAAGTAATAGACAAATGGCAGATATGAACCAAATGTTTAATTTACAAAGTCAATTAGCAAATTGTTGTTGTGAAAATAGATTAGGAATTGCTAATCTAAACTCAACTATTTTAGCAGAGAATTGTGCCGATAGAGAAGCATTAAGTAATGGTATTAGAGATATAGTTACTAATCAAACTGCAAATACTCAAAGAATACTTGACCAATTATGTCAGGACAAGATTGATGCCAAGAACGAAAAGATTGCAGACCTTGAAAGACAATTATCAATGAAAGACTTACAAGCAAGTCAAATTGCTCAAAATTCATTTATAGCACAGGGATTTGCTAATGAAGTTGACGCATTGTATAATCGCCTAAATTCCTGCCCAGTGCCTAGTACACCGGTCTTTGGACGCACCCCTATATTCACTTGCAACAACAATGGTTGCGGATGTGGATATAACACAACAAGTCAATTTATTTAGTTTGTAAAATAATATGCTCTATGTTATAATTAAATTGGTGATATAATATGAGTGAAAAAAAAGATTGGCATTGCGTATATCTTTTTGATACAACAAACAATTTAAAAAAAGATAACAATACTATTGAAGTAAAAGTAAGTTTTGATAGTGAAAGAGCAATTAACAAAGTAAAAGAAATTGAACAAAGTGGAGGAACTTACGAAGAAGCGGTTAAAGAAGTTGAAAAGATAATTGATGAAACTGCAAAAGTAAGTTTAAACTAAAAATAATTTATTTAATAGCATGAGTTGAATACAACTTGCTCGAATACGAGAACTTGCTAATTATAGAGAATAAGCAAGAACTTATTCTCTTTTATTATGAAAGGAGAAAGATAAAATGATACAAAGTACAAATGATGCAATACAAATATTAGAAACAAACACAAGCGATATCGTATTTGCCAATGATGAATTAAGAACAAGAAGTGCTACTTGCAAAGGCTGGCTAAATCACACAGAAGGTACAAGCCAATACACTATTCTAGGAAGTGGCAATTGCAATCAAGCAAATGTTTATGACATTACATTTACGGGTAATGTAAGTGGAGAAACTGCTGGTCCTGTTGAAATAGCATTAAAAGAAAATGGTTCAAGAGTAGTTGGTGCTAGTGCAAATGCAACAGTTGTTGTTGGAGAATACACTAACATAACAATTAAGAAAAGGATAAGTTTATGCCCTAGAGAAAATGTAACTTTAACAATAGGAAGTGTACCTGCTATAAGTGGTGTAACACCAGCAGTTGAAACAGTAGCACCTAGCATAAAAAACGCAAATATTATTATTGAACCAGTTAGATTTTAAATGAGAAATAATTTAGATGTGGCTTCATTAATCTTGCAAATTTACAATCTAATTTTATTAATGCAAGATTTTAATAATAGTGATTTAATGAATGAACTGCAAAAGCAAGATAGTGAATATTTAGAAAAGATAATAAAACAAAATGATGAAATAATAGCACTTTTAAAAGGAAGGAAGTGATTATATGGAAGATAAAGTAATTAAAAAGATGGAAGAAAGTATTAGTAAGATAATTGAAGAAGGATTAAATACTAATAACTTGGATAATCTATATAAGTTAAGCAAAATAAAACATATGGCAAAGGAGGATAAAGAAATGTACGGAGAATACAATGGTAGAAGGGCAGGATATGATACTTATGGGAGAGATAATTATGGCAATGATTATTCGTATAGAAACTATGGTAGAAATGATTATGGAGCAAGAGGAAGAGATATGAGGTATCGTGGTGATGATTATATGGACAGAATATCTAATGAATATGGTAGATACATGGAGTCAAGAGAAAGATATGGTGCAGGGGAAGAAAGTGATAAAGCATTTCATTTTATGACAAAAGCATTAGGAGAATATCTTGATTTCTTGCATGAAGAAGCAGATACACCACAAAAGAAGCAAATGCTTAATGAAACTTTACAAAGAAGCATGAGATAATATGTTCAAATACTATAATGCAAATGCTTTAAATAGATATGAAGATGACTGCGTTATTAGGGCAATTTCATGTGCAACAGGTAGGTCATGGGATTATGTATATGATTATTTAAGTGATATTGCACAATATGAAGGTACTTTACTAGATAAAAGGGATTTTGTTATTAATTATTTAGATAGAACTTATCAAAGATTAGAGGGAATATATGGAAATGTTGGAGAAATATCAGGAATGTATCCTAATAATACTTTATTAATAACAATGCAAGGTCATATAGTATGCTCTAAAAATGGTGTTATATATGACACGTTTGATTGTAGAAATAGAAAAGCGGAATATGTGTGGATAGTCAAATAGGGTGTAATTTTACACTCTTTTCTTTTTATGGTATAATTTGTGTAGGTGATATTATGAAAATAGCAATAGACAAAGATACTATTGATAAAATAATACCTGATGAAAATATAGAATATATTTATTTGTTTGATGATGAGAAGTTAGAAGATTTATTAAGTAAAGATATGCACTGCTTACATTACAAAAAATGTGATTATGTTGATATAAATGCAAGTAAGTATAAAATAGATTGCATAAAAAAAGCAAACACAAATGAAAATGATTGGTACAAATTACCTAATATAATTGAATACAAATATGCAATTATAGTACCTAACTATAATAATAATCATGGTGAGTATAATGGAAAAACATTTTTAAGAAATTGTATAGAAAGCATATTAAATCAAACATATAAAAATTTTGAATTAATTATAGTTGATGATATGAGTACAGATAATTCAATAGAAACAATATTAGAATATGAACAAAAAGACAAGAGAATACACTTAATTAATAATAGAAGAAAAAGATATAATGGTGGTAGTAGAAATGTTGGAATTGATTATGCATTAGATAACTTTGATTTTGATTATTTTGCATTTTTAGATAGCGATGATTGGTGGAAAGATAATAATGTACTTGAACTAATTAATAATCGATTATATGGGAAAGATATGGCACTTTTAGGATTAGAATTAATTGATAAAAGAGGAGTATATATGACCAAATATCACGAATATAATAACTATAAAGACTTTTTCTTAAGTGATAATAAAGTATGGTGTACTGCTTGGGCAAGAATTATAAAAAAAGAAAAGATAGTTTATTTTTGTGAAGATACATTAATGGAAGATAGAGTATGGAGTTATAGACAAGCAGATATGATAGATGACCTAGACAAAGTTGTTAATATAAAAAGAGTTTGTTATACGTGGAATAGGACAAATTCAACAAATAGTGTATCATTAGTAAGAAATTATTATTGGGATGCAAGTGCTTGGTGTCATATAGGGCATCAATTACAATTAATAGGTCAATTAAGACACAAAGAAATGGCACCAATTTTAAAAGATAGAATAAGAACTTGCATAGGCAAATGTAACAAAGGAATTTATCAACAATATTGAAAGGAGAGATTATATGATAAAAGTTGAGGTTATTGAAAAATTTACACTTAAAGATTTTAATGAGTTAAAGAACATCAAAAGAAAAAGTGTTGAAAAGGAAGGCACATTATATGTGGGTGATACTTTTGAATGTTCAAAAGATATGGCAAAATACCTAACAGGTGATAATGCATTAAAAAAAGCAGTTGTAAAAGTAATTGAGATTGCTCCACAAAAAATAGAAAAAGAAGTAGTTGACATAAAAGAAGAAAAACCAAAAAAGAAAAATAACAAAAGAGCAAAATAATTGCCTCTTTTTTTGTTGAGGAATTAAGATGAAAAGAATAACAAGAGAAATGCTAAAGATATATAAACCATATTCAGGACTTGATTGGATGAATTATAAAATAGTAAAGCAGGATATGACTGCACATCATATAATTAAAAGAGAAGATGGTGGAAAAATGCAGATGGATAATATTGCACCTTTAATGTTAATTGCACACCAATATTTGCATTTAATAGAATGCAAAGAAATAGATGTATATAGGGATATAAATAAAGTTTTTAAAAAAGTAAATGAGCAAGGGTATGAACCTACCAAACAACAAAGAATGTTAGTAGAATATCTTTTAAGGGAATTTGAAGGTATGTATAAGTGGGAAAGAAATTCAAAAGGTAATATACTAATACCAAGAAAATATATGCAAAGGGGTCAATTTTGACACTTTATTTATTGTGTAGTATAATTTATATATGAAGTTGCACACGACACATATATAGTGGAATAGACCAACTTAAAGTCTTAAAAGTAAAGGAGAAAATGTTATGGAAGATAACAAAGACACGAAAGTGGAAGAAGTAGTTGAAGAAAAAGAAGAAACTACAAAAACATACACTAAAGAAGATTTAGACAATTCATTTAATGCAGGTGTAAAAAAAGCACACACTGATTGGCAAAAAGATGAAAAGTATAAAGAGTTCTTGGAGTGGAAAAAAACTAATCAAAATGATAGTGAAAAATTAATTGAACTAGAGAATAGCAATACTGCAAAAGATAAAGAAATAAACCAATTAAAGTCACTTATTAAAATTAAAGATAGTGATGTTAAAAAGGAATTTCAAAAATTTGTTGCAAGTGAAGTTATGAGTTTAGTTAATGAAAGCACTGATTTTGATAGTGCACTTAAAAAATACAAGAATGATAATCCACAATATTTTGGAGAAGTTGTTGTAAAAAAGGTGCAAAGTTCACCAAATTTATCAAATGGTGGCACAAAAGAAACTACCACAAATGATATTATGAATGGTATCTTACGTGGTGCAAGAAAATAAAAAAAGAAAAGGAGATATTAAAAAATGGCAGGAATTACAAGAACAGATGTAGATACTCTAATTGAAACACAAGTAGCAAATGAGATATTTGAAGGTACAATTAGAAATTCAAAAGCATTAAGTATGTTTAGGAGATTACCTAATGCAACAAGTGATAAAACTAAATTAAGAGTTTTAGACACACTACCAATTGCATATTTCGTTGATGAAACATCAAATAATGGTAGAAAAAATATTACAAAAATGGCATGGGATAAGAAATTTATCAACATTGCAGAATTGGCAGTTATCGTACCAATTAAAGAAAACTTATTAAATGATAGTTCAATTGATATTTGGGCACAAGTAAGACCAAGAATTGAAGAAGCATTCGGAAGAAAAATTGATGATGCTATGTTCTTTGGTACAGGAAAACCAACTGAATGGAGAGATGGTTTAGTTCCATCAATTATAAGTGTTGGTGCAGAAGTTGATGAAACTGAAAATGGTTTATATTCAGACATTAATGATGCAATGGTTAAAGTTGAAGAAAGTGGATATAATGTTAATGGTATTTTAGGTGGAGTTGGACTAAAAGGAAAATTCCGTATGATGTTAGATACAACAGGACAACCATTAAATACAACTGAAATTGGTTCAGTAAGAAGAGAATTTATGGACAATGGTGTTTGGGATAAATCAACATCAACATTAATTACAGGTGACTTTAACCAAGCAGTATATCAAATGAGACAAGATATTACTTATAAGTTATTAGACCAAGCAGTTATTCAAGACCCTGATACAGGAGAAATCATGTATAACCTAGCACAAGATGATATGGTTGCTTTACGTGTAGTTATGAGATTAGGTTGGGAAATTCCAAACCCTGTAAATGCTGAAAATGAAACTGAAACTCGTTTCCCATTTGCAAGTTTAAAACCTACTGGAGTAAATAGTTTATAAGATAAAGGAGGCATTTTATGACATTTGAAGGACAATACCTATCTTATGCAGAATATCAAGAATTAGGTGGTTCTGCAATTGGCGTAATGCCTTTTAATATATTAGAATTTGAAGCAAGAAAGCAAATTGATATAAGAACTCAAAAAAGATTGATTAATTTAGATACCATACCAAGTGAAGTTAAGTTATGTGCATACCACTTAATTGAAAGAATAAAAAGTTATAACGATAGTATAGAGAGTGCAAGTAATTCAAATGGTAGTATAGCAAGTGAAAATACTGATGGGTATTCAATAAGTTATAACCAAATTAATGCAACTCAAATAAATGAAATTGTAAAATCAAAAAGTATAGAACTAGATGATATTATTATGAATGATTTATATGGATTGATTGTCAATAATCAACATGTCATATATAATGGAGTAAAATGATAACAAATAGTAGTATAACTATATATCATAAAAGTGGTTTAGATGTAGTAACAAGAAATGAACTATGGACAAGATATAATTATGATAATGCGTGGTTCTTTGGTGGTAAAGGTGCTAGTATAGATAAAGGATATGATAATGCAAATGATGTACAAATTAGGATACCATTCGACTTAAATCCTAATTTAGACATATCAAACTTCTCAATAGGTGATATTGTAATACAAGGCACTTTAACCATTGATATAGAAGCACAACAAGATTTAGATAATTATTTATTTTATAACATTACAACAATAAAGAATAATAATTTTGGTAATAATCCTCATATACATATTGGAGGCAAATAATGTCAGTCTATATAGATAGTTTAGAAAAGATAAAAAGAAAACTAAAAATAGATGAAAATGGACCTGCACAAGCATTTTTAACTGAAACTTGCTATAAAGCAATGGATAAATATGTGCCTATGGATAATGGTGATTTAAGAACTAATGTAACATTGACTACTAATTCAATAACCTATGAAAGTCCCTATGCAAGTTATCAATACTATGGAATAAGAGAAGATGGCACGCATAAAGTTAAAAACTACACAACACCAGGAACAGGAACATATTGGGATAAAAGAATGATTAGCACAGATATTGATAAAGTTGTCAAACAAGTCCAAGATTATGTTAGGAGGTAGTTATGAATTATAATGATTTAAGAATTAGTAAATTAAGAGAATATTTATTTACAATAGTAGATAATATTACTAGCAATAGTAATTCTCAAATAAATGCTAATATGTTGAGTAATGATATAAATAATTATAGTTTAGATAAAATACCAACTGACACTGAAGTTGAAAGTTGGATAATTGGTATAGTAAAAAGAAGAGATGTTTATTCATTTAGGAGTAGAATGTCTTATTCACAAGATACAATTAATAACTTAAAGAATATAGGGTTCTTTGAGAAATTTGAAGATAAAATTAAATCTAATAATGATGAAGGCATATTGCCTGATATAGATGGAGTAGAAAGTATTGAGTGTTTGAATTGTGGAACTATGTTAAATGCAGAAACAAAAACTGCAGAGTTTGATATTCAAATACAAATTACATATAGAGAGGAGTAAACCTTATGAAAAAGATAATTGCAAAGATTGATTTTACAAGTAATATAGGGAACTATGTTAAAGGTGATGAAATAGTTGGTTTAACTTATGAGCAAATAGTAAAGTTAAATGAAAAAGGTTTTATTGAACCTCTTGAATATAAAGATTTAGTTCTTATTAAAAGAGAACTAGAAAATAAAGAAAATAAAATATAGGAGGTAAGAAAATGGCATTAGTACCAAGTGATATTGAAAAGATTAAAACAAGTCAATATTTAAGATTTATTGATACAACACCAACAGGTTCTTCAAGAACATGGAAAGTAGTTGGTATAGGTGTTACTGAACTAGCAACTGAATACAATCCACAAGTTGATACTGAACAATGGATAATTGAAGATAGTGCAAGAAATGACCATACAGGAAATCAAAAATCTTCAAGTGTAACACAAAAATGCTATAAAGGTGACCCTGAATTTGAATTTGTCAATGAAGGTAGAGATAAACTTAATTATAAGACACATATACTTGAAATTGATTTATGGGATAAAGAAGGAAGTAACTATAAAGCAAAAGAAAGTGATGGTTTAGTAACTGTTACAAGTTATAGTGGTGGTGAAATCGAATATGATTTAATGTTTGATGGAGACCCTAAAGAAGGTACTGCAACTATTGCAGATGGAGTACCAACATTTACTGCAAGTGCAAGTTTATAATAAAACCTTAAAGGGTGGGTGGATAAACCCACTCTTTTTTATTAAGAAAGATAGGAGAGTAAGGAAATGACAGAAAATTTCGTACAATTAAACAAAAGTAATTTATTAAGATTAGGAATAAAAGATGAAAATGGGAAAGACACAGGTGAATATTTAGAATTTGATTTAGAGGATATTGAATTACCTTTAAAGTATCAAAATTTACTAGAACAAGAAAAAAAGAATAGACAAAACTTAAAAAACCAATTAATGATAATAGAAAAAAGGCAAGATGTTAAAGGCAAAAAGTTAATGAGCAAAAATGAAGAAGATAAAATAAAAGCAATTAACGAATTTTATAAAAAAGAAGTAGATGTATTAAATGGATTTTTAGGTGATAGAGGTGTTGAGAAACTTCTTAATGGTAGAAAGATAGGATGGACTACATTAGAGGAAATAGATGAAATAGTTTTAAAACAAATACAACCATACTTAAAAGATAATATGACAAGTATTGAAGATAAAATCAAAAATAAATATGGACATAAAGAAGAGACTGATGTGTTGAAATGAAATACCCTGAATATGTAGAAGTCAATGGACATAGATATAAAATAAATACTGATTTTAGAATTGCAATAGAATGCAATAGAATAGCAACTGATAATACAATAGGAGATTATGAAAGGGCATTAGCAATCATTTACACACTTTTTGGAGAAGAAGGTATAAATAGTCAAGGTGATATGGAAAGGTTGCTAGAAATGGCAAAAAAATACCTTTTATGTGGTGATAAGCAAATTGATAATGATGAAGAACCTGATATGGACTATATTCAAGATATGGACTATATAGAGGCAAGTTTTATGAGTGATTATCATATAGATTTAGAAAACACAAAAATGCATTGGTGGAAATTTTACAAGTTAATGAATGGGCTTTCAAATAGTGAACTAGGTAATTGTTGCGTATTAAATAGAATTAGGAATTTAAGGAATTATGATACAAAAGATATAAAAAATAGTAAAGAAAGACAAAAGATAGAGGAAGCAAAGCAACGTGTAGCATTGCATAAAAAGACTGCTACTAAAGAACAAGAAGAAAATGCAATGGAGGTTTTGAAAGAATTAGGTCTTTTGTAGAAAGGAGAAAAAATGAATGGTTGGATAACAATAGGTAGTAAATTAGATACCAAAGAATTAGAAAAAGATGTTAAAGAAGCAGAAAGAAGATTAAGACAATTTGAAAAAGAAGGGCAAAAATTATCACAACAAAAAGCAAAAATAGAATTAGACCTAGAAGGATATGAAAAAGCAAAAGAAGAAATACAAGCAACAACTGATAAAACACTAGAATTAGCACAAACAAGTGAGCAAGTTGAAAATGTATTGCAAATGGAAGAGTCACAATTGAGTGAATTAAAAGAAAAGTATAGTAGTCAATTTGCAGAACTAGAAAAAATTAATGGCAAATTAAAATCAAATGAAGAAAGCCAAAACGCAATAAAAACACATGTCGAAGAAACTAACCAAGAATTAGCGAAAACAAAATATATGGACAATATGAAAAAAAGTGCAGATGGTGTTAAAAATAGTATGAAAGATATTGTCAAACAAGCATTAAGATGGGGATTAGCAATTTTTGGAATAAGAAGTGCATACAATTTTTTAAGAAGTTCTATAAGTACAATATCACAATATAATGAACAAGTTGCAACTGATATAGAATATATAAGATTTGCATTAGCAAGTACACTCGAACCTGTAATATTAAGAATAATTAGTTTAGTAAAAACATTACTAGGATATATAGGTTATATTGCAAAAGCATGGTTTGGTGTGGATTTATTTGCAGGTGCAAGTGTAGATAAATTTAAAGGTGCAAAAAAAGAATTAGGTGGAGCAACAAAACAAGCAAAAGAATTAAATAAACAATTGGCAGGGTTTGATGAAATGAATGTATTACAAGATAACACCGACACAGGTGGTGGAGGTGGTGGTGCTTCAGGTGGGGCAATGCCAAGTTTTGACTTATCACAATTTGAAGGTGAAATACCTGATTGGTTAAAATGGATTGTTGATAATAAAGATTTAATATTTGCAATAATAAGTGGAGTTATAGTTGGATTAACTGCGTGGAAATTAGGATTAGATGCAATAAAATCAATAGGACTAGGGCTTGTAATTGCAGGTATAGTATATGCAATTATGAGTTTATTAGAATATTTAAAAGACCCTAGTTGGAAAAACTTTGGGAAAATAATACAAGGTATAGGTGTTGCATTAGTTGGTCTAGCAATTATGATAGGAAGCATACCATTAGCAGTAGCAGGTGCAATAGTATTAATTATAGGAACAATTATAAAGTATTGGGATGAAATAAAAGCATTTTTGCAAAAAGGAATAGATTGGTTGACAAGTCAAAGTGATTTAGTACATAAAGTATTTGGTGATACCATAGGTAATATTTATGATAGTATTGTTAGTGCTATACAAAAATCTCTTGATAGTTTAGATGTTTTATTTAAAGGCATAAAAAGGATATTTGATGACATTATTGGAATAGTAAAAGCAATAATAAGTGGAGATTGGAAAAAAGCATGGGAACTTGCAAAAGACATAATTAAAACTATATTTAATACAATAGTAACAATAATTAAAAATTCATTTGATAGTGTATGGGGAATAGTAAAGTCAGTAGGTAGTGCAGTAGGCAATCTTTTATGGGGATTAATTAAAGGTGCTATCAATGGTATATTAAATATGGTAGAAACAGCAATAAATGCTCCTATAAGAATGTTAAATAGTGCAATAGGACTTATTAATAAAATACCTGGTGTAAGCATAAATAGAATAAATACATTTAGTTTACCAAGACTTGCTAAAGGTGGTATTATTAATCAACCTGGTAGAGGTGTAGCAATAGGTGGAGAAAGTGGTAGAGAAGGTGTTATACCACTAACTGATAGTCAACAAATGGCAATGTTAGGTGAGGCAATAGGTAAATATATTACAATAAATGCTTCAATAACAAATACAATGAATGGTAGAGTCATTAGTAGAGAATTAAAGAAAGTTCAAAATGAAAATGACTTTGCATTCAATAGATAAGGGGTGATTAAATGTTTATAGACGCAAACTCAATTATTATTAATGGTGTAAACATGGGTCAATACCTTGTAGAAGCAAAATATGGATATAATAAATTGTGGGGTAGTGATAGTGGCAGAAACCTAGCAGGAGTACAAAGTGGTACATTAATAGGTATCTTTCCTAAAATTATTTTGCAATTTAGAAAACTAACTAAAAGTGAATTAGAAATTATAGTACCAATACTAGATAGTGCTTCTCAAAGTGTAAGTTATTATGACCCTTATAAAAAAGCACAAACAACAATGACTACATATACAGGAGATTATGAAATAACTAATAAAACAAGAATAGGTACTACTAGAAAAAATGAAGGATTTAGTTGTTCATTTATAGCAGTAAGTAAGAGGGTGTAATATGAAAGCACACACAAATGGTTTTAAAACTAATATTAAGTTATTAGGTAGAGAAATAGATAGTAAAATAACATATACTCTTAATAATGAGGATATTGAATTGGGTAATGAGGACTTAAATTCAGTATCTCCTCATTATGAGGGTGGCATATTAAAGTCAGTAATGAAACAACTAGATATAGATAGTAATGTAGATATACCAATAGGAACTGAAATCAATTATCAATTTGGATTAAAAGTTGGAAATTCTTATGAATATTTAGATTTTGGAAATTATATAGTATATTCAAGTGAAAAACAAGAAGATACAAGAAGTTGGAAAATAGTTGCATACGATAAAATGTTATATGCAATGAAAGATTATGAAAATGTAGAATATACTTTTCCTATGACAATAAGAGAATATATAGGAACAATATGTAATACATTAGGATTAGATTTTGCAAATGCAAATGGATACTTTGCTAATTATGATAAAACAATATCACAAGATATGTTTTTAGATGTAAATGGTGCAAGTTTAGGTTATACATATAGAGATGTATTAGACCAATTAGCAGAAGCAACTGCAAGTACAATATGCATTAATAATGATGATGAATTGGAAATAAGATATGTAAAACCTGTAGGACAAGAAAATGAAATAGAAGGAACTTCAATACATATAGAAAATGCAATGCAAGATGGTATTCTATATAATGGTGTGAATAATATTACACAAACAAATAATGATTTGCCTTTCGTAATTGACTTAACCTATGTAGAAGATACTGAAGGAATAGATGAAGAATATTTAAAAGACATTAATGTAAACTTTGGTGAAAAATATGGACCTGTAAATTCAATAGTATTAAGTAGAAGTGCAGGTGCAGACAATATTTATTTAAGAGATGAAACAAGTGTTATTCAAAATGGATTATGTGAAATTAAAATAGAGGATAATCAATTAATGAATGACAATGATAGAGCAAATTATTTACCTGACATATTAGGTGTATTAAATGGATTTGAGTATTATATAAATGACTTTTCAAGCACAGGAATAACTTATTATGAACTATGTGATAAGTACAATGTAACAATAGATAATAATATTTATAATTGTGTAATGTTAAATGATGAAATAAATATAACACAAGGTATAGAAGAATTAATACATACTGATATGCCTGAAACAAGTGAAACTGACTATACAAAAAGTGATAAAACTGATAGAAAAATTAACCAAGCATATTCAATAGTAGATAAACAAAATCAAACAATAACAAACTTTGTATCACAAACTACACAAACACAACAATTAAATGAACAAAGGTTATTGCAATTGGAAACAACAACAAGTAGTGTTCAACAACAATTAACAAGTACACAAGCAACAATTGAGGTAATGCAACAAGATATTATAGATGGTCAAGAAACATTAAAAAATAGTTTAGTTACAATAGATATTAATGGTATTAATGTATCAACAAATGCTTCTAAAATATCAACATTGATGACAAATGAAAAGTTTGTAATTAAAAGTGGTGATACATATTTAGCATTCTTTGGATATGATAGTGAAACAGGGCAAACCAAAGCAGAAATGGATAACCTAACTGTCACAAATTACTTTACTGCAGGTTATCATAGAGTTGAAAAAATAACTATTGATGGAGAACATAGAACAGGTTGGTTTTATGTTGATGAAGATTAGGAGGTAATTTATGGCAACATTAACACATGATTATCAAAAATTAAATGAAAAAGACTATTTTGTTCAAAATACTCGTTGTAAGTTAAGATTATATGGAAAATATAATAATACCCAAAGTATTGAATATAATAGAACTAATGTTACATTTGAATTAAGAACACTAGCAACTAATGGTTCTTTTTATTCAAGTGGTAACTCTTCAAAATTATCTTGTGTAGTTGATAGAGGAACACAATGGTATGATATAGGAAGTGTTGGAAGCAGTGAAAAATCTATTGGTAGTTGGACATTTGATTTAACTCACAATAATGATGGTACATACAATGGATATGTTTGGGCATGGGCAGATGTTTTCGCAGGTGTAGAACCAACAATTGATGCTAATTTTACATTGCCAAAAATAAATAGATACGCAATGATAACAACTGCAAATGCTTTTACTGATGAAGAAAACCCTAGTATGACTTTTACAAATAATAATCTTTATAATTTAAGAGCAAAATTAAAAGTAGGCAATGAAGTAATATATAGTGAAGATTTAGCAAACACCACTGCAACAAGTTATACATTTGAATTAACAAATGCACAAAGAACTAGATTAAGGCAATTATGTACAGGGCAATATTTAAACACAACTTTTCAAATAATTTCATTAGAAAATAATGTAGAAAAATACACATCATCAAAAGATGTACAAATGACTATTGTAAATGCAAATCCAACATTTACTTATAGTGTAGTAGAAACAAATGCAAAAGTAATAAGTGCATTAGGTAGTTCTTCTGCAAGTAGTATTATTGATAATGTATCACAAGTAAAAATATCAGTAACACCAACAACATATAAAGAAGCAACAATGTCTAGGTTTTGGGTTAAACACGATGGTAAAGAATATCAAGATGATACAAGCCCTTATGAAATAACAATACCAATAACTGCAGATAGGTTTTCATTTGATGTAGTTGATAGTAGAGGTTTAAGTCCAACACCAACATTATTAATCAAGACATTAATAGAATATGAACCATTAGTAATAAATGATTATACTTTCAAAAGAGAAAATCCTGTAAGTTCAAATGTAATATTAAATTTAGATGTATTATATTATAGTTCGTTTGGTAATGTATCAAATACACCTGTTGTAAAATGGAAATTAGATGATGGTAGTTATACAACAATACCAAGTAGTTATTACACAATTGATAGTGCAAATCATAAATTAACAATATCTAATTATGAAATAACTAATGTATTAGATTATCAACAAAGAGGACAATTCACTATATATGTGGAAGATAAATTAACAAGTGCAGAAGATATAGGAAAAAGAGGACAAGTATTATATGGTGTAGCAACATTTGATG
>CAMIYN010000045.1 GCA_946403075.1 uncultured Lachnospiraceae bacterium
AATTATCCCACCACCAAGAACTATATCACCATCATAAAATACTGCTGATTGACCTTTTGTTATTGCCCTTTGTTTCTCTTTGAATGTAACTTTTGCATTTTTATCATCAAGCATATGTATCTCTGCTTCTGATTCTTCTTTTCTATATCTTGGTTTTACTTTACATTTAAAAGCATTCTTAGGCACGACTTCACTTACAAAACTAACATCCGTCACAAACATTTCATTTCTATATAAATCTTCTTCTTTGCCGAGTGTAACTTCATTTTTATTCGCATCAATTTTTGTCACAAAATATTTTCCATCAAGTTCTATGCCAAGTTTTCTATGCTGACCTATGGTATAATTTATAATTCCCTTATGTCTGCCAAGTACTTTCCCATCTTCATTTACTATATTACCATCTTTAATCTCTTCAGTTGCATTGATTTTAATTACTTTTACATAATCGCCATATGGTACAAAACAAATATCTTGACTATCTTTTTTATCGGCATTTGTAAATCCATTTTCTTTTGCAATGTTTCTAATATTTACTTTTTCATAATCGCCAAGTGGAAAAAGCAAATGACTTAATTGATCTTGATTTAAAAAATACAAAACATAACTTTGGTCTTTTGTTTTGTCAATCGCTTTCTTCAACATATATTTTCCATTTACAAATTCAATCCTTGCATAATGACCTGTGGCCACATAATCACAATTTAGTATTTTCATTCTCTCAAATAATTTGTCAAACTTCATATACTTGTTGCAATCTATACACGGATTTGGCGTGGCACCATTCATGTACTCACTTACAAATTTATTAATAACTTTTTCTTTAAATAAAACTTTAAAGTTAAATGTATAATGTTTTACATTGTACTTATAACAAATACTTCTTGCATCAAGTACATCATCTACACTACAGCAAGTATGACTGTTACTCACACCTGCAGTTTCGTTATCAAATAAATTCATAGTACAAGCAAGGCATTCAAAGCCATCATCAATAAGTAATTTTAATGCCATGCTTGAATCTATACCACCACTCATCGCTACAAGAACTCTTTTGTTATTATTTACACTATCCATACACATTTATTATACCATATTTGTAATAATTTCATAACCACTTTAAAAAGGAGTTAGGACTCCTTTCTAATTATTTTAATGAGTAAAAAGTATTATATCTACTTTATTACCCCGCCCTCTACCACAAGACTATTCTCATATTCAAGTCCATAAGTATCTACAAGTGTTGCTTCATAATCTTTATGGAAGAAGTTTTCTTGCCCAAGGCTCTTTATTTCATTATTCAGCCAATTGAGTAAAGTTGTATTCCCTTTTGTAACTGCTGGTGCGATTGTATCATTGCTTCCAAGTGATGGTATGCCTACAGTATAACCTTCATTTTGAAGAGAATATGCGATAACTTCAGTATTGTCATTTGCCCATGCAACAGCATTTCCATTTTCAAGTGCATTTTTTGCATTGGCATAAGTATCATATTTTTGTAGTTTGATTTCAGGATTATTTTGCATTAAGTATAGTTCTGCAGTTGTTCCTGAAATAACTATCACCTGTTCGTCTTTTCCAATTTGAGATAAATCTGTGATAACTTTGCTATTCGGAGATACAACACCAAGAGCAACATTCATATATGGTAATGCAAAATCAACTTTTTTTGCTCTGTCTTCCGTAACTGTAAAATTTGCAAGAATAATATCTACTTTTCCAGTTTCAAGATACTCAACTCTATTGGCTGCTTCTGTAGATACATAATTGATTTTAACACCTAAATCTTTTCCTATTCTCTCAGCAAAATAAACATCATAACCTTGGTATTTACCATATTCATCAACATATCCAAATGGATTTTTATCAGAAAATACTCCAATATTAATAGTTCCACTTTCTTTAATTTGATCAAGAGTTCTATAAATTGTTGATGAGCTATTTGTAGAAGAATTTGCTTTGCTACTATTACCAGATGCCTTTCCTCCACAAGCAATTAAAGATGTCCCCAATAAAATACTTAACCCTACTACGATACTTTTCTTAAAAAATATTTCCTTTTTCATAATTATTTTCTCCTTTATTTTCTTTTTTGTTTATAAGTAAAAGTGTCTAAAAATGCTTTAACTTTTTCCGAATTTGGTGATTCAAAAAAATCTTCTGGGATTGTTGCTTCAATAATTGATCCTTCATCCATAAACACAATTCTATCAGCAACTGCTCTAGCAAATTGCATTTCATGTGTCACTACAAGCATTGTCTTTCCCATATCAGCAAGCTCTAATATTACCTCTAAAACTTCTCTTGTCATCTCAGGATCTAGAGAAGCTGTAACCTCATCAAAGAGTAGTATTTCTGGATTCATACATAATGCACGCACTATAGCAACTCTTTGTTTCTGGCCACCTGACAATTGACTTGGCATACTATATGCTTTCCCTTCTAAACCTACCCTCTTAAGCAATACCTTTGCATCTTCAATTACTTCCTCCTTTTTTCTTTTTTGAACTTTTATTGGTGCTAGAATAATATTATCTAACACATTTTTATGTGGAAATAATTCATAATTTTGAAATACCATTCCTATTTTTTGTCTTATCTCTGACAAATTACTTTTCCTATTGGAAATTGTCTCTCCACATAATTTTATTTCTCCACCTTGGACATCTTCCAATAGGTTAATACATCGTAGAAGTGTGCTCTTCCCACACCCACTTGATCCAACTAATACCACAACTTCTCTTTTATGTAATTTTAAACTTAAATCTTTTATTGCAAAATTCTCATCATATTTCTTATGTAAATGGGAAATTTCCAATATCACTTCTTTTTTATTCTCATCTAACATTGTTTCCACCTCTTTTCAAGTTTCATTGATAAAACACTTATAGGCCAACATATTAAAAAGTATAGAATAAAGACTACCAAATAAACACCAAATGCTGCATTCTTACTTAACATACGATTAGCCTCTATAATTTGCTGTGCCACTTTTATCATTTCTACAACTCCAATCATAAGTACTAAACTTGTTGTTTTTATCATTCTTGTGATTAGATTTATTGATATCGGTATAATTCTTCTAAGCGATTGTGGTAAAATTACATAAATGAATGTCTGTAATCTACTTAAACCAAGTGCCTCGGCACTTTCATATTGATGATTTGAAACACTTGAAAGAGAGCCTCGAACGATTTCACCCATTTCTGCTATGCCCCAAAGCGAGAAAACAATTATGGCTGATAATTCTCCAGTCAAGTTAATTCTAAATGCTCTTGTACTACCAAAATATACAATAAACAATAATACTAGTTGTGGCATGATTCTTATAAAGTCAATATAGATTCTTGACACAACTCTAACCGCTATATTTTTCTTTTGCATCAATATTCCAAAAGCTAACCCTAATACAACACTAATTGCTATAGAAATTAAACTTATTTTAAGTGTCACTAAAAGCCCGCCCATTAGTCTTAAGAAATTATGGCCTTTAAATAAAACATCAATTCCTAAGTCTTTCACATAACTAAACATACTTCATTTTCCTTTCAATCAAAATTCCTATAATCGATATAGGTAATAATATAATTAAATAGAAAAGCACTAACATCAACAAAGCTTCAATGGTATTATAATATATTCCAATTAAATCTTTTGCAGTAAACATCAAATCCATTATACTAATTGCCGAAAATACTGATGTCTCCTTTAATAAAAATATAATGTTGGCAATTATTCCATGTAGACTTACTCTTATTGCTTGAGGCAGAATTATATATATTATTGTTTGTAACTTACTAAATCCTAAACTGTAAGCACTCTCTTTTTGGATTACATCTATAGCCTCGATTCCGCTTCTGAAGGTCTCTGCCATATAACTACCTCCCAAAAATGCGAGTCCTAAAATTGCACACATTTCTGCCTTAATCGAAATGCCAACTTTAGGAAGTCCATAATAAATAAAGAATAATTGAATAAGTAGTGGTGTATTTCTACTTAATTCTATATAGAACTTGGTAATATTTCTAAGCACTGGCACTTGATAAAAAGTAATTATAGTTAATGCTAAGCCAATAATAATTGCAAATATTATCCCTATAATTCCTATTTTAAGTGTTAATATTGCTGCATTCTTATATAGTGGCAAAAATTTTATAATGAATTCATAATCCATACTATATCTACATATCCTTTCATAATAAAAAATACTACGGACTCATTTTCCGTAGCATTTAACAAATATTATTTATTACTTCTAACTATTCTTTGTATGCACACGAAAAATGAATTGCTTTCATGCAACATACACAACAACTATTTAAATTTGCATATACATTTTTCATGTTAATCACCTATGATTATTATATCATTATATAAAATAATGTCAATACTTTTTCTCATTTAAGCTTTTATTAAAATTATTATTAATTTTTCTTATGGTATTTTTTTGCGATATTATAAATAAAAATGGCTCTTTATGAGCCATCATTTGACCTGTATTTATTATTACCAATTTGCATACCTCTGATTCTTATTTATACCAATAATCTTTTTCATATCTTCTTCGTTTAATTCAAAATCATAAATATTATTGTTCTCTATAATGTGTGTTTCATTACTTGAACCAGGTATGGCTATATAATTTGATTGCAAGTTCCATCTTAGTATTATTTGAGCAGAAGTTTTATTGTATTTTTTAGATAAATCTACTATCACATCATTATTAAGTGATTCACTCGTATTGCCTCTACCACCAAATGGGAAATATGACTCAAGAACTACTCCATATTTAGCAACATAGTCTCTTAAACTATTATTTTGATAAAAAATGTGATTTTCATTTTGTATAACTGAAGGTGTAGTTATTGCATATGACATAACTTTATCAAATGCTTCTTTCGTATAATAATTAGATATTCCAATTGAACGGATTTTTTTCTCTGCCACTCCTGCTTCAAGTGCTTTATATACATTTTCATCATTACTACCAGGTTGATGTAATAAAAATAAATCTATGTATTCAACTTGAAGTTTTTCTAAACTCTCATCTATTGATTTTTTCGCACTATTATAATTTGAAGGCATTACTTTAGTAGTTATAAATACATCTTCTCTTTTTACTATCTTTTCATCAATTGCTCTTTTTAATGCCTTTCCAACTTCTTCTTCATTTCCATAGTACTGGGCAGTATCTATTAGTCTAACCCCTGCTTTTAATGCATTATAAACTGAATTGTATGCTGTATCTCCATATAAAGACCATGTACCAAGACCGTTAGTTGGCATATAATATCCACTATTAAGTTTTACTTTTCTATTTGTTAAATCAAACATAACTATATTTTCATCAAAATTCATTTTACTTGTATTTTGCAATGATTTTAGCTCATCATTTTTAATTATTTGTGCCATAACTCCACTTTTACATCCGAAAAGCAATGTTAATAAAATAATTAATATGCCTATTCCTAATTTATTATTCATTATTATCCTCATATTACAAATATTTTTTATAAAACTCTTCAATTTTATCAAATGGTATATAATTGTTTTTACCACCATCATAGAGATCAGTATGAACTGCATCTTTAATAATCATAAGTTCTTTATTATCTTTATACTTGCTATCTTTTATCATATCATTATATGCATCTTTACTAAAATAGCAACTATGAGCTTTTTCACCATGAATTATGAGAACTGCATTTCTTATTTCATTTGAAAATGAATGTTGCTTAGTATTTACAAATGACATACAGCCAATCACATTCCAACCACCATTTGAATTAAGACTTCTCTTGTGATACCCTCTCTTTGTCTTGTAATAATCATAATAGTCTTTTACAAAAAATGGAGCATCATCAGGTAGCGGGTCAACAACACCTCCACCCAATTTGTAATTTCCATTTTTATAGTCTTCAATTCTTTGTTTGTTTAAACTTTCCTTCATAGCATACAACTCATCTTCTGTAGTTTTATCAAAATAACCATTGTGATTTACTCTGCTCATATTATACATAGTAGAACAAACTGTTGCTTTAATTCTTGTATCAAGTGCTGCTACATTAAGTGCAAGACCTCCCCAACCACAAATCCCAAGTATTCCAATTTTATCAGCATCAACATCTTCGCATACTGATAAAAAATCCACTGCAGCTTGAAAATCTTCTGTATTTATATCAGGCGAAGCCATGAATCTTACATTCCCTCCACTTTCTCCTGTAAAAGATGGGGCAAATGCAATAGTTATAAAACCTCTTTCTGCAAGATTTTGTGCATAAAGACCACTGCACTGCTCTTTTACTGCACCAAAAGGTCCACACACAGCTATAGCAGACAACTTCCCATTTTTATTTTTTGGTATATACATATCTGCAGCAAGTGTTACACCAAAACGATTTGCAAATGTTACCTTCTTGTGGTCTACTTTTTCACTTTTAGGAAAGGTTTTATCCCACTCACTTACTAATTGTAAATTTTCTGTCTTCATCATAATAATATTTATTCTCCCTTATATATTGATTTTTATTTAAATATTTAATATAATTATTTTAATACCTAAACCTAACTTTATGTCAAGGGTTTTGCAAATATTAATTAATACTTCATTTTAATTTGTAATAAATACAAATTAGATATAATATTTCGTAAAATCATTTATAAAACAAGGAGTTTCTATGTATACTATTGGACAAGTATCAGAAATGTTTAACATACCTATATCTACTCTTAGATATTATGATAAAGAGGGGTTTTTCCCAAATCTAAAAAGAGTATCAGGAATAAGAAGATTTAACAAAAATGATATAGAGGCACTTAAAGTTATTGAGTGCTTGAAAGAGTCTGGGCTTAAATTAAAAGATATAAAACAATTTATCAAATGGGCTACAAAAGGAAGTTCTACTTATAAAAATAGAAAAGAATTATTTGAAAAGAGAAAAAAAGTAGTAGCACAAGAAATAAAAAATCTTCAAAAGACCCTAAATATTTTAGAGTACAAATGCTGGTATTACGATAAAGCCATAAAAGATGGCACCGAAGATAAGATTTATAAAATGCTACCAAACAAACTCCCAACAAAGATTCAGAAGTTGTATGATAGCTTTCATTAAACTACCTTAAATATTGCTACAAAACATATATTCCCTATGCGATAAATGTCGATACACCCATATTTTTATCAATTCGTATCACATTTTATAAAAAAACAGAACTCTCGTTCCGTTTATAGATTAAATAATTTTACATTTAAGTTAATCCTTAATAGTTTCTCTTGTTGTATTTTTACAAGAAATTAGTGAAACTCCATCTAGTTCAAACTTCATATCAAGCATCCATGTTTCAACACCCTTCTTCATTGCTTTTTCAAGTATCTCTTTTACTAATTCGTAATTAGTACTTTTTAAGTGTTCTTTTCTTTCAGTAATTTTATATTGGTGGACAGTTAGTAATATTGCTCTCTCATGATTTTTGAGTGACCCTGCAAGTTCATTAATATGTTTTACAAACCTATCAGTAGAAGAAAATGGTGTAGCTGGTTTAGTTTTGATGTTTTTACAATATTTTACATTTAAGGTAGTTAGTGGAGTTTTTACTTCTAAATAGGTATTGCCAACCAAAAAATCAAGTTTTGATATTCCAAGTTTTACTTCTCGTTTTATGTCATCAAATTTACCAACCATGTTATCAAGTTGATGTGTTTGTAAAAAGAACTCTACGAGCCTATTAGAAAGTATTTGATTAATTCCAATCCAGTTTTTATTTTTTTTATTTAAATCATCACAAGAAATAGCCTCAACTGTCCATTTTAATTTTCTTTTTATGTCATCGCTTTTTGATACAAGACATGCAACATTTTTTAATTCTATATCCCCTATCCTATTGGTTGTAGGACAATGGGCTTTTACAACTTTGCCATCAATTTCAATATCCATTGTAAACTGGCTATTTCTTTTTATAACTATTGTTTCTTTTAGTTTTTCACTAAACTTATATTTCATAATTATTTTGCTTGTTGTAATCCAATTACATGCCCATGAGCATCAGCAACTATAGCTTGAGTGAATCCTGTATCTGTAGTAAACTTAGGAACTTTTACTAATCCTCCATTTGACTTTACTTTTTCTATGGTTTCATCAATATTATCTACAGCCACATAGAAGCAAGTCCAATCTTCTCCTGCATATGGGTCACCAATGGCTCCCATTACACCATTATCTGCTTTTGGATTCATTAAACGATATTCCATAGAACCTTGTAGTGGATATATTTCCCAACCAAATACATTTTGATAAAAATCAACTAATTTTTTTGAATCCTTTGATAAAATCTCAATAAATGTAATTGCATTTTTCATAATTTTTATTCCCTTCTCTCATTAATGTTTTTTCACTTGACTTTTAATATCAAGGATGATATAAGTATAGCAACATTTGTTGCTTTTTACAATGTTTTGTAGTAAAACTGCAACATTCAATGGGGGTTTGTTGCTTTATGAGAAGAAAAAACATAACAAGTGAATTGATGATGGAATATATCGCAGATGCTCTTCTCTTACTTATGAAGCATAAAAGTTTTAATGATATTACAATAGGCGAAGTAACAAAAAAAGCTGGAGTAAACCGTTCTACTTATTATCGTCATTTTTCAACTAAAGAATCTATAATCAAATTTTATTTTGGTTCTATTATGAATAGATATAAATTAAATTTCCAAAACTTAAAACACAAAACATTTGAAACTTATATAAAAACTATGTTTGACACTTTTTATAAAGAAAAAGATAAACTATTGCTTATTCATAAATCCAATCTTTCATCATATCTTTTACCTATATTAATTGAAAATTTTAATACTGACAACATTTCTAAAATAAATCAATTTCGCATATCTTATCATATAGGTGGAATTAACAACTGTATGCTACTTTGGTTTTCTCACAATATGCAGGAAGCTCCTAACGAAATGCTTAATATCGTAATAAAACAAAATATTGATAAAAGTAACTCTTTATTTAATTCTTTAACACATGGCAGTTAATCTATTCCAAATAAATGGACGGTGATTATTATTGTTAAAAACTCATCGTTTTTTGAAAATTAATCATTGCTTTAAAAATATTTATCTCACTTTTATTCTAACATAATTTTTCCTCCTTAAAATTTGTAATAAAAAAGCACCTCATTTGAGATGCTAATGAATTATTTTAATAATTTAAAAATATTATTTTTTTTGCTCAAACAACCAGTCTCTTACTCTTTCAACATTGTAGCCATAATAAAATGATGTCATATGTTCTCCTGCTTTACTTCCATTTGGAACTCCATTTACATATGTTGAATTTAATTTCCAAGTAATAAAGTTTTTATCATATCCTTTATCAAACATTTGAGATGTAATATTATTTAATTCATCTGCAGTTGCTTTTGCATCTATGTCAGTGAGTTCTCCAAAACTAATATTATTTTCAATTAATAAATTTTTAACTTCATTTTGACCTGTTGTTGCCTTTTCATCTCCAAGTGCATTTATGTATATGAATTTTCTATCTTTTATTCCTTGTATCTCATCAATTGTCCATTGACCATCAACGAGTAATGTTGCAGTAAATAAATCTGGATTGTTTGCTTGAAGATACATAGTTGTCATACAACCTCCTGACTGACCTGTAGCATAAACTTTACTTGTGTCTATATGATATTCTTTTTCAATACTCTCTATCAATCTTTTTGTAACATCAATATATGCTGATGTATTATGTTTTCCGTTCGAATCATCTATTAAGGTTTCAGGGAATACTGGCACTAAAACAAAACTCTCGTGTTTCTTCTGTTCTTCTTCTGTTGCCCATATAACTGCACCTATACATCTACTAAGCACTTCTTTTACATTAACTCCTGTCATTGTTGCATCACCTATAAACATTATAAGTGGATATGTTTTATCTGTTGCTTCGTAATTTTCAGGTATAAATAAATTATAAGGTAATGTGAGACCTGTTTCCAAATCTTTAAAATCTAATTGCAAATACTTATCTCCAACCTCATTATAAACTTTTTCAAGCTTAGCTTTTGCTTCGTCATCAAGGAAACTTGGCTGCATATCTCCACCATTTTTCATTCCACCCATTTGTTCACTATTAAAATCTCTGCTCTTTTCATCATTTTCTTCCAAAGTTGCAACTGTTTCTTGATTAATAGTTTCTATGTTATTAACACTTTGATTGCAACTTACTAACATAAACAATATTCCTGCCAACATTAAACTTAAAAACTTTTTATTCACTTTGTCTCCTTCCAAAATAAAAAAGCGAGAATACCTTTAGCTGGATTTACGCCTAAGGCTACTCGCTAATTTTTTATTTTATGTTGAATATTATAGCAAAATTTAATATTTTTTTCAACAAAAAATAAAATGGACGGTGATTATTATTGTTAAAAACTCATCGTTTTTTGAAAATTAATCATTGATTAAAAATATTTATCTCCGTCCCTTTTATTCTTGCACTTAAAGTATCTATAGGAGTTGCACCACTAAAAGTCTGATTTACGATATCATAATGGTTTTTCACAGCATATTCATATATTTGCTTAGCAGTCATTGGAACATCGTTTTCACTTAAAACAAGTTTAGCTAATTCTATTTTATTATTTCCTTTCAAATATTGTCATACAATAAATAAAAATACATCCTTTGACAATATATTAATATAAATTCATTACTAATATCAAATAAATTTTATACTTTTCCTTTTTGCTTCTTATATAACACCAGCACACACACCACATCGAAGCAGAAAACCATAGAAAGTAATGCTTGGATAAAATATAAAAATTTTTTTTGATTAGTTTCTTTTGAAATAAGTACTAAATAATAAAAAACATATATTGTGCTATTCATCAATATTAACCAACCGATTACTGATAAAAATATAAAGAATACAATTACAGGTAATGTTATAAATGCTACTGATACCATTCCAAGTATCAAATATGGAAAAAAAATCAAACCTGCTACTAAAGGCATTAATGATACACCAATAACTGAATTAAAAATTAATGCAAAAGATACATAAATAGGGATCATTGCTAATTTCATAATTAAAGCACTATATAAAAGTTCTTTTTTATTTTTTTGTTTGTAAAATTTCCTTGCACTAAAATTATTAATTATAAAAAACACAATAAAAAAGACTACCATTATAAATATAAAACTTATAAACTTCAACGGGACTTGAAAACTATTTTTTTCAGCAATCATTTGAATTGTATTAATTAAATCTTGGTATAAATCTTCATATACCTTTAAAACAATTCCAAATATTGCGACTAGATAGACAATAATTACAAAAAGTATTGAAAGCTTATACTTTTTAATGAATTCAATTATTTTCTTATCTTCCATAGTTTTTCTCCTTATTTTATTACTACTACTGTCACACCTCTATTTGTCATATGAAATAAATTTTTCAATTCTTCATATTTATATCTTAATTCAAAAAAAAAAGGGACGGTGATTATTATTGTTAAAAACTCATCGTTTTTTGCAAAATTAATCATTTCTTTAAAAATATTTATCTCCGTCTCTTTTATTTTCTTCAACTCTAAGCATTTATCAAGTAATCCATTCCACAAGTTTTTATAGTACTCAGTTAATTAAAAGTTCGCATTTTAATCATTCTTTTGTTTAGGCTAAGTGCAAATTTTTATTTTTTATTTCATCTAAATTTTTATTAAAAATTTTCACTTGTTCCTTATAATAATTTTTAATTTCTTCTCTCGTCATTGTTTCAAATCTTTTAGAGTTTTCTACTCTAATATTATGAATATCATCAATTGTTAAATCATATGTTCCATCTAAGTATCTCATAATTACACCTCCATTTCTGGATTTATAATTTCTATATCCTTAAACCCTTTTAATTGTGTTATTTTTCTAACACCTCGAATTGTTTTTATATTTACTAAATGTTTAAAATTCCAAGAAATAATAGCATCACACTCATTCAAAACAGCCACTGCTATATGCTGACAATCTTCTAAACTCTTTTCGCTTAAAATCCCAGTATCAATAATTTCGTCTACTAAATCAAATACATCATCAGTTATTTCTAAATTTGTATATTGAATTTCACTTAATTTTTGATTACAAAACATTAATTTTTCTTTATTGCATTTATTAATTTCAGCAACTGTTACATCTGATAAGCAAATATCATAAACACCAGTTTTAAATTTTTCCCATAGATTAAGTGTTATACCAGTTTTCTCTGGTGCATCATCTTGTTTCAAATAACTAATTACTGAAGTATCTAAATAAACTTTTAACTTTCTATCATCCATTATATTTATTATAATTTAAATCCCTTATTTTATCAATACTAATTTTCTCTCCTATTAATTGTAAAAGTAAAGTCTATATTTTGATTTAAAGTATAGACTTTAGCCTTACATAAACCTATATCAATATATATAATATATAACTGAATTTAATCTAAAGATCGAGGAAAATATATAAAAATAACCCTTATCAAGAATTTTATATTGTGTATTGTAAACATTGTTTTACCTAAATCTTTTTATGTTTTAATATATTTATATTTATTATTTTTCTTTTTTAATGTATTAAATGTATAAATTTAATTAATATTCTTTTTAAAAAACTCATATATATTATCTCTTATTTCTTTTATATTTTTTGCATTATTAATCTTATTTCTAAATTTTGATGAACCGTTTAACCCCACTGTAAACCAAGATAAATGATGTTTTAATTCATTCATTGCTTGTTCCTCACCTCTAAATTTTATTTCCATATCAAGAAGTTTTAACATTATTTTTTGTATATCAAAAATACTTGGTCTATCAATTTTTTTATTGTTTTCTATATACTCTATACACTCTCTCACAAACCAAGGATTACCTTTTACTGCTCTTGCAAGTGCAACTCCCGTGCAACCAGTGTAATCAATCATTTTTTTTGCATCATAAATTGTAAATATCCCACCATTTCCAATTATAGGAATTTTTACACTATCAACAACTTTTTTTATAGTATCTAAATCACAATCTCCACTATACATTTGTGCCCTCGTTCTACCATGAATTGTAATTGCACTTGCTCCTGCAAATTCTATTGCTTTTGCAAATTCTACTGCATTTATATTTTCACTACTAAAACCTGTCCGTATTTTACAAGTGACAGGTTTATTTTTTACAGCTTTAACAACTTCACTAACAATTTTTGTTGCAAGTTTTATATCTTTCATAAGTGCAGAGCCTTCGCCATTTCTCACAACTTTCAAAACAGGACATCCCATATTTATATCTAAAATATCATATTTGTCATAAGTTATCTCACTTGCTCTTGCCATAATTTCTGGATCACTTCCAAAAATTTGCAATGCAGTAGGTCTTTCTCTCATCGATATTTCCATAATATTATCAGTTTTTTTATTTTCAAAACAAATTGCTTTACTGCTAACTAACTCAGTTGTGAGTAGTCCTGCACCAAAAGATTTTAAAATCTCTCTATATGGCATATCAGTAATTCCTGCCATTGGGGCAACTAAAACATTTGTATTTATTGATACATTCCCTATATAAAACATTTTACTCCAAAAAATTTACATAAAAAATAGACTATAAAAAGTCTATTTTGAAAAATTATATTAATTAATTGATTTTGTAATAAATGAATTTCCATTTACTACTGTTCCATCAGCAATTTTTGTATCCCCACCAAGTATAGTTGCATTTGAATATATAACTACATTATTGCCTATAGTAGGATGTCTCTTTACACCTTTTAGGTTTTGTCCCCCAGCAGTTGATAGAGCACCAAGTGTTACACCTTGATAAATTTTTACATTATCTCCAATAGTAGTAGTCTCCCCTATTACAGTCCCCGTTCCGTGGTCTATAAAAAAGCTCTTTCCTATAACTGCACCAGGGTTTATATCTATGCCTGTTACACTATGGGCATATTCACTCAAAATTCTTGGTATCATTGGAATCTCTGCTCTATACAAATCGTGAGACACTCTATATATAGTCATAGCAAAAATTCCAGGATATGAATAAATTATCTCTGCATAATTTTTGGCAGCAGGGTCTCCATCATAAGTGGCTTTTACATCTGTTTCTAAATATTCTCTAATAGTTGGTATATGCTCTATGAATTTTGAAACTTTTACATTTACTTCTTTTCTCAAATCATCATCACTTAAATCATCGCACACATTACAATATCGATACGAATTATATACTTCTCTCTTTAATAAATATATAACTTCTTGTATATCAATTGAAATTTTATAATCCATATCTTTTTCATCACAGAGACTATAAAAATAACCTGGGTAAATAATTCTAAATAATTTATCTATAATACCTATTATTTCATTTTTATTAGGCCTATTATAAATGTCGACTTTATTTATTATTTTATTACTTTTATAACTATCAAATATTAATTTAATTATATTTTCTAAATCCATACTACTTACTATAATAATTTTTTAAAATATTATATACTCCTTAAATTTTTTTTTAAAAGTATTATTGCTGTGCTCCTTCCTGACGATAGACAGGACACCCCTACATTTTTTTAGTTCGCCACTACACCTAACACTACTATCTTATAAACGGGCTCCCACTGGTTCGCCCCTACGGCCCCTACGGTTATCGCTACTGTCTTGCTGCGGGCTCGTGGTACTTCGCCCCTACAGTTATCGCTACTATCTTGCTGCGGGCTCGCGATGCTTCGCCCCTACGGTTAACTCTACTATCTTGCAAACGGGCTCGCGGTGCTTCGCCCCTACGATTAACACTACTTTCTTGCAAACGGGCTCGCGGTGCTTCGCCCCTACGGCTAACTCTACTTTCTTGCTGCGGGCTA
>CAMIYN010000046.1 GCA_946403075.1 uncultured Lachnospiraceae bacterium
CCGATGGCTCTGCCTTCGTTACAAAAGCAGAATTTGCAGCTGACCTCAATAATCTATCTAATAGAATGTCTTCCCTTGAAAACTCACTTGATGCAAAAATTGATAGTTTGGTATCAAGCTATCTCAGTAGAAATGGTATATGGAATGGGGAAAAACAAAATACATCTTTAACTTATGTAAATATTCAAGTTAAACCAGATGATTGGGCATCAAAAGATTCAACTGGCTCATTTCAATATAATTATTCTCCTAAAAGTTTATATACAAATCTTACAAAAGCAGGTATGTGTGTTTTATCAACTTATTGGGGATGTGGTAATTTTTTTAATAATATCCAAGTGAATGATCTATCTAGCAATAGTGGAGCTATAAGATTGAAAAAATCTGGTATGCAAAGTACAGAGTTTTTTGGTTTGGATATTCAAATAGGCGAAGTACTAGAAAATAATGATGTTAGTTCTGCTAATTTTAATGTTAAAAATACATTCTCTCTTGGAACACAATATAGAGGATATCGTACTAATGAAGCACTATTCTATTCAGTAGGATGTCAAATTCATTATGGGTCTTGTTCGTTTTTTGCTACTAAAAATAGCACAATCGCTTTAAGACTTACTGCATATGGAAGTAAGAATGATACAAGTTATGGTTGGCCAGATTGGTGTTCTAGTGGATATGTAGGAATGAAAAACTTTGAATTGTATATATATTAATCTATTTAAAAGGATATATATTTTTATTCATTTCTAAAATAAATTATAAAAAATAGTAAAATAGAGCAAAAGTTTATATTTTTAAATATTATAGTTTAAAAATGTGATTTTATATAGAAAACCGTAGAGGGTATACTCTATGGTTTTTTTAATTCTTATATAGCAATTTACTATTTTAATATTTTATATATTGTGTTATAATTTACTTGTTATGTATAGTTTTTATTCATTTTTATTAATATTTTCGAGCATATATTCTATTGTATGTTTTTATAGAATTTTTACAAATTGTGGTGAATTGGGATACAAGGCAATAATTCCTATTTATTCAACATACATTCAATTTAAATTATTTTATTCTAAAAAGAATTTTTTTATATATATTGTGTTTTATATATTAGGCACAATTCTAAATTTATATTTATATTTTTATAGTATAGTTAATTTTAATAATCCATCTGCATATAGCGACATTTATAATTTATTAATGATTACATTTTTGGTAAATTTGATTTGTGGTCTTTATAAAATTTTTTTATCGATTTGGATGGCAAGAAGTTTCAATGAAAATTTAATATATGGTTTTTTATTGTGCATACCATATATAAGGTTGTTTTTTTTATCTAAGATTGCTTATAAAAATACTTTTTATAATGGAAATAAATATATAGAATATAAAGAAATCTCTAAAAAGTCTACTTTTTAGAAGTTTCCTATGGAATCTTAATTATTTATAAAATTCATGTTATTAGAGGTTCCTATAAAAAATAAATTAAAGAGAGAGGATTTTATGTTTAAAAAAGTTGATGTCAATATGAATTTCGTTGACAGAGAAAATGAAGTTTTAAAATTTTGGAAAGATAATGATTTGATTAATAAATTTTTAAATCAAAATAGTGAAAAATCTTCGTATGTATTTTATGATGGTCCACCAACTGCAAATGGAAAGCCACACATAGGGCATGTAGAAACGAGAGCATTTAAAGATTTGATACCAAGATTTCATTCAATGAAGGGGAAATTTGTTCCTAGAAAAGCAGGTTGGGATACACACGGACTACCTGTTGAATTGGAAGTTGAAAAACAACTTGGTATAAATGGAAAAGAACAAATTGAAAATTATGGCATTTCTCCATTTATAGATAAGTGTAAAGAGAATGTATGGAAATATAAATCTATGTGGGAAGAGTTTTCATACAAGGTTGCATTTCTTGCTGATATGGATAATCCATATGTGACTTATTATGATGATTATATAGAATCTGAGTGGTGGGCTTTAAAAAAAATATGGGATATGGGCCTTTTATACAAGAGTTTTAAAATTGTTCCATATTGTCCGAGATGTGGGACACCACTTTCAAGCCATGAAGTTGCACAAGGGTATAAAGATGTAAAAACAAAAACAGCAACAGTTAGGTTTAAAGTAAAAAATGAAGCCGCATTTTTCCTTGCTTGGACTACTACACCTTGGACTTTGCCATCAAATGTTGGCCTTTGTGTAAATCCAAATAATGAATATGTAAAAGTTAAAGCAATTGATGGATTTTTATATTATCTTGCGAAAGATTTATGTGATCAAGTTTTTTCAAAACTTGCAAAAGATTATAAAGATAAAAATAATGAAGAAATTGATGTAAAAAAGTGTTATGAAATAATAGATACATTTAAAGGTAAGGATTTAGAATTTAAAGAGTATGAACCACTGTTTGATTTTTCTAATGAAATTATAAAAAAACAAAATAAAAAAGCACATTTTGTAACTTGTGATGATTATGTAACATTGGAAAATGGAACAGGTATAGTTCACATAGCACCTGCCTTTGGTGAAGATGATAATAGAGTATGCAGCAAGTATGATATGGCATTTTTGCAATTTGTAGATGGTAAAGGCGAGATGACAAAGGAAACAGGAAGTTTCAGTGGAATTACAACGGAAAAAGTAAACCCTATGATTTTGGAAGATTTAGATAGTAGAAAATTATTGTTTGACACACCTATTATAGAACATTCATATCCATTTTGTTGGAGATGCAATACACCACTCATCTATTATGCAAGAGAGTCTTGGTTTATAAAAATGAGTGCAGTAAAAGATAAATTAATAAAAAATAATAATACGATTAATTGGTATCCTGAAAGCATTGGAAAGGGTAGATTTGGAGATTGGCTTTTGAATGTGCAAGATTGGAGCATATCAAGAAATAGATATTGGGGGACACCTTTTAATATATGGGAATGTGAATGTGGACATAGAGAGGCAATAGGTAGTAGAAAAGAACTTAGAGAAAAAGCAATTGATTTAAATGGTGATGTAGAATTACATAGACCATTTGTTGATAATATACATATAAAGTGCGAAAAATGTGGCAAAAAAATGACAAGAGTAAAAGAAGTGATTGATTGTTGGTTTGATAGTGGAGCGATGCCATATGCTCAGCATCATTATCCTTTTGAAAATAAAGAATTATTTGAAAAACAATTTCCTGCAGATTTTATTTGTGAGGCAGTAGACCAGACAAGAGGTTGGTTTTACTCTCTACTTGCAGAATCTACAATTTTATTTGATAAGGCACCATTTAAAAATTGTTTGGTATTAGGTCATGTGACAGATAAAGATGGACAAAAAATGAGTAAGAGTAAGGGAAATGCAATTGACCCTATGGATGCTCTAAATAATTATGGTGCTGATGCTATTAGATGGTTTTTTTATGCAAATTCTTCACCATGGCTACCAAAGAGATTTTATGAAGATGCAGTAAAAAAAGGACAAAACAAATTCCTTGGAACCTTACAAAATGTATATGCATTTTTTGTTTTATATGCAAATATAGATAATTTTAATCCAAATGATTATAAATTAGATATGACAAAATTAAATGTAATGGATAGGTGGATTATTTCAAAATTAAATATTTTAATCAAATCTGTTACAGAAAATTTAGAGAATTTTAAAATAATAGAATCAACTAGTGCAATATCAAAATTTGTAGATGAATTATCAAATTGGTATATAAGGAGAAATAGAGAGAGATATTGGGCTGGTGGAATGGAGCAAGATAAAATAAATGCTTATATGGTTTTATATAATGTATTGGTAGAGTTTTCAAAATTAATTGCTCCATTTGTTCCATTTATTGCAGAAGAAATATATACTAATTTATATGTATCTATAAATAAAACGGATAAAATATCAGTTCACTTGTGTGAATATCCTATTTGCAATGAGAAATTGATAGATTATGAATTAGAAGAAAAGATGGAGGAAGTAATACGTATTGTTGAACTCGGCAGGACTGCGAGAGAAGATGCAAAAATTAAAAATAGGCAACCAATAGCTAAAATGTTTGTAAAAACTGAAAAAAAAGTTGATGACTACTATTTAGAGATTATAAAGAGTGAATTAAATGTTAAAGAATTAATTTTTAAAGATGATTTATCTGAATATATTTCATATATTTTTAAGCCACAATTAAAAACTTTGGGACCAAAATTTGGAAAAGATTTGTCAAAAATAAAAAATTATCTTGATAATATTGATGGTTATGTAGCATATGTCGATTTAAAAAATAATGGCTTTATAGAATTCAAATTAAATGAAAATACAATAAAATTAGATGAGAATGATTTGATAATAGAAGCAAAGAAAAAAGGAAATTATATAACAGCAATAGATGGGATAACAACAGTTGTGCTTGATACAGAGTTAACAGAAGATTTGATAGAAGAAGGTTTCATAAGAGAAATTATTTCAAAAATTCAAACTATGAGAAAAGATAATAATTTTGAAATAATGGATAGAATTGATGTATATATATATGGAAATGAAAAAATAGAAAAAATTGTATCAAAGTGGCAAAATACGATGTTAAAAGACATTATGTCAAAAAACCTTTATATTGGGGAAAAAACAGACACTGTTATTGTAAAAGAGTGGGTTGTAAATGATGAAAAACTTATGATTGGCATTTGCAAATAATCATAAAAAACACAAAATATAAATTTTAAAAAAATTTAAAATAATGAAGTTTTTTTTATAATAATAAATCAGATAAAATTTGATTACTGATTTGCATACCTCTTTTTGAAAATAAATATCTATTGTTTTGGTGTATAATTAGTTTTCTATCTAAATATTTTTTTATTTTTTCACTATAAAAATTTAAAAAGGTATCATTAAATTTATTAAAAAATTCAGTTTCGCTTATGCCATTTACTTTTCTCATACCAAGGAAAAAGTATTCATTGATTAATTCATATTTTGTTAAATAATTTATTTCATCAAAATATGAATTTTTATTTGTAGAATTTAAAATTTTAAAATCCATAGATAGATAAGTATTTAAATCTGAAATATTTTTGTATCTAACATTTTTTAAATAAGAAGCAGCATTTAATCCAAAACCGATATATTCAATGTCACTCCAATACCCAAGGTTATGTAAACAAATAAAGCCATTTTTGCAGTAATTACTTATTTCATACTGTTTATAATTGTAATAGGAGATTAATTCTAAAGTTAAATTATCAATTTTCTCCATTTCTTCTTCACTTGGGAGAATTAGCTTGTTTTCTTTTTTTAAATTAAAAAATAAAGTGTTTTCTTCGACTATTAGATCATATATAGATAAGTGCTTTGGATTTAATTTTAAAATTTTTTTAAGTGTATTTTTATAACTATCTATAGTCTGTAGTGGAATGCCTTTCATTATATCTACATTTATATTTTTAAAACCGATGTGAATACAGTTATCAAAACACAACAAGAAATCATTAAAATTATGTAATCTATTTAATATTTGTAATTCATTGTCATTTGCAGATTGGACACCAAATGAAATTCTATTTATTCCAAATTCATAATAGGATTTTAATTTATCATATATAGAAGAATGTGGGTTTGCTTCTATTGTGATTTCACAAGCCTCACTTACATTAAAAAATTTGTATATTGTTGAAATAATATTTCCTATGTGGATAAAATCTATTGATGATGGAGTGCCACCACCTATATAAATACTCGCTACAATATAGTCAGTTAAGAATTTTGATTTTTCTTTTATTTCGGATAATAGATTTTTGATGTATAGATTAATTGTGTCATCATTTGCTGGAAATGATAAAAAGTCACAATAGTGGCATTTTCTTTCACAAAAGGGTATGTGGACATATATTTCAAGAATTTTTTTTTCCATAAAATAATTATATCATATATAATTAAATAATGATATAATAAAACAATGAAAAAAGTTAATCAAGATTTAAAAAATAATACACTTGAAAAAATATATATGATATGTAGTGAAGAACATTACATACTTAGAGATTTTAAAAATAAATTTATTAGTAGTTTTAACTCTGATGATTTTAATTATTTTTTGTTTGAGAGAGATAATTTTAATGATTTGGAAGTAAAAAATTGTATTTTGTCTCATTCTTTTTTTGTAGAAAAAAAACTCATAATCTTTGATAATGTAAATTTATCAGATAGTAAGAATATAGATGAATTTATAGATTGCATAAAAGCAAGTTTTGATACAAATGTTATTTTGATTTTGGAAAATGAAGTTCCTAAAAAGAAAAAATTGGTAGATTTTGTAAAAGAAAATGGTTATTTTGTAGAAGTAAAAGAACAATCAAGGGATATATTGGTTAAATATATAACAAAAAAATTAAATGAAAACAAGATGCAAATGTCTCTATCAAATGTTTCTTATTTACTTGATAAGACAAATGATAATTTGTCTATTTTAAATAATGAACTTGAAAAAGTAATTTGTTATTCTATAGGAAAAAGTGTAATTGAAAAAACTGATATTGATGAAATAGTGTCAAATACCCTAGAAGACAAAGTGTATAAAATGATAGAGAGTATAAATAAATCTGATATAAAAAGTGTTGTTAGTCTATACAGTGAACTCGTTGCTCTAAATGTAAATCTAAGTAGTATTATATCAAAAATTAGATATAATTATGTTCAAATATTAAAAGTAAAAAATTTAATTGATGAAGGCATAACAATTGATGCAATGTTAAAAAGATTAAATTTAAAATGGAAGTGGCAAATAGATAAAATTATTAATATTGCAAGAAAGACAGATCCTGAAAAGATTTTGAATAAGATTAGATATATTTTAGAACTTGACAAAGAGAGATTGAGTGGAAATATAGACCAAAAAATTGCATTGGAATTAATAATTTTTTGTTAAATAAAATTTAAATAAATGAATTTAATAGTTTTTTTTACAATTACATACTGCTTTGATGAGTTGTTACTTCACTACCTTTCCCAATTTGAGTTTGGTTTAAATTTTTTGTTATATTTATTTAGAAATATAATTTTTATGTTTTGTGTATTTTCTCTAATCAATTTATTTATTAAAAAAAATATTTTAAAAAAAATTGTTTTTTTTATACTCATTATATTTATTCAAATTGCTTTTATGTTAAATATATGTATAAATGATGCATTTTCAGTATTTTTTACATTTAATTATATATTTAAAATGTCAATAAGTGTTGCCACTGTATTCAAAGATGATGTTATACTTGTAATTATTAATAATTTATTTTGTATTTTAATTTTGATTTTACCAATATTTTATTATATTGGTTATTATCTATTTTTAGATAAAATTAAAATAATTAAAAGTAAAAAGATGCTATCATTTTATTTAATGGCTTTTATAGTATTGACTATATCCTTCCCAGTTTGTGATGTAATTTTTAAAACTGAAAATACCGTGTATGATAGTATGGTAAGAGAGAGAGGTATAGTAGGGGCACAGATTAGTAGTATATATCAAAATTTAATATATAGTGATAAAATAGATAATAATATTTTTTTGGGAAGTATAGATAATTTAAATAGAGATACTACTTCACCCAATTTAGATGAAGATATAGATATGAGAGATGAAAAAGATATAATTTTTGAAACAGATAGAGATCCTAAAATGGATGAAGAGATTAATTTAAATAATATTGAAATTAATAATAAAGTTAATGAAACAAAAGATGTTAATAGCAAAAAAAATATAAATGATGCTGAAATTAATATAAATTATGATATTAGTGATTATACAGCAGCAAATGTTGATAATAAAAATAATGTAATCATTGCAAAGAAAAAATATAAACCTAATATTTTAAACATTGATTTTAACAAACTCATTTCAAATGAAGAAAATGAAGCTATAAGGGACTTGCATTTGAGTATAAGTAAAATTGATCCAACTTACAAAAATGAATATACTGGAATTTTTAAAGATAAATTGCTTATACAAATTAGTGCAGAAGCTTTTTCTCCATATTTTATTGATAAAGAGTGGACCCCAACCCTTTACGAATTAGTTAATGGAAGTTTTGTTTTTGACAATTTTTATACACCTAATTATGGGCAGTCAACTATTGGAGGAGAATTCGCAAACCTAACAGGCCTCTTACCTCTTTGGATTAATGGAACTACAAGTGCTTTATTTACGAAAGAAAATTCATTTCCATTTACTTTTTCAAACATGTCGCATATATTAACAAATAATAAAGTTGTGGCATATCATAGTGGTAGATATGTAGTTTATGATAGACCAAAATTATATGAGACTTGGGGTTTTGATGAATATATAGCAGATGGATCAGGCCTTGAATTATTACCAAAAATTGATGATCATAAATATTTCTACAATGACTCAGGACTCATTGATTTGGCTTTTGAAGATTATTTGAAAGAGCAAAAAGAAAAAATGCTAAAAAATGAATCTTTTAAACACTTTTATTATATGACTATTAGCGGGCATATGCCATATAATTTTAACAAAACAGTTACAAAGTTTTATAAAAGTCTTGTAGATGAGAGATACAAGGAAAAGTCAGAAGAAGTGAGAGCATATATAGCAACACAGTATGAACTTGAATATGCACTTAGCCATATGATGGAAATAATCAAAAGAAATGATATGTTGGACAAAGTTGTCATATGTATGGCAAATGATCACTACCCATATGCATTGACTGATGTAAATGGCAAAGACCTTTATAAAGAATTTGCAGGTTTTGATTATAAGAAGAATAATATGGAATATTACAAGTCTGCATTAATCATTTATTCACAAGACATAAAGAATGTGCATATTGATACTCCTTGTAGTTCAGTTGATGTTACACCTACTTTATTAAATCTATTTGGATATGATTATGATTCAAGGATGCTGACGGGGAGAGATATTTTGGATATGAGTTATAAAGAAAAACCATATACTACAAATTTGCCAATAGTTTATTTCCCATTATTTAGTGATTTAAACTTTATAACTATTAGAAATGAGATAGATACTGAATTTAAAAATTATGCTTTGCAAGTTGCAAAATTAAAAAAGAATATATCAGTTAATATTCAAAAATATAATTATTATAAATATATAAAACAATATATAGACAATTTAAATGAAATAAAATTAGGGAACCATTAAAAGATTTATATAATAGTTTATAAAAAAATTTAAGGAGAGGTAATTATTGCATAAAACTATTTTGCAATAAATATTAAGAGATTATGGATAAAAAACATGTAGTATTTGATATGGATGGCACTTTAGTAGATTCAATGGGGTATTGGCTAAATGTTGTAAATGAATATTTTGAAAAAAATAATTTAAATAAAACTTATAACACTGCACAAATATTCAAAGATTATGTAGTAGCAATGTCTATCACTGAGTTAATAGAATATCTAAATAGAGAGCATAATATAAATATAGAAAAACAAGTTTTTATAGATGGACTAAATGGAATTATGAAAAAACATTATGAGAAGGATGTTAAGTTAAAGAAAAATGTTATTAAGTATTTAGATGAATTAAAAAATAGAAATGTAAAAATGTGCATTGCATCAAGCACCAAAGAAGATTTAATTGAACTTTGTTTGGAAAGGCTTGGGATTAGAAAATATTTTGATTTTGTATTATCAAGTGTAACAGTTGGGAAAGGGAAAAGTAATCCATTAATTTATAATATTGCAAGAGAAAAATTTAATGTAGAAAGTATGAATATTGCAGTGTATGAAGATTCTTTGGTGGCATTAAGGACAGCAAAAAGTGCTAACTTTTATACAATAGCAGTATATGATGAACATTTAAGATATAATTTTGATGAATTTAAAAATGAATTTGATGAAGCAATATATGAGTTTTAAATTTCTAAAAAACATTAATTTTTAAAATATTGAAAAAATGCTTTAAAAACATACTTGAAATATTGAAAAAGTGCAATATTTTGACATTAAAAACATTGAAATATTGCACTTTTTTTGATAGAATATAGAAAAATAAGATGTTTTGGAGAAATTTTATGTTATTTCAGAGAAAAATTTATAATAAATTATTAGATTGGAAAAAAACATATAATGGCTCGTATGCAGTTTTAATTCAAGGAGCAAGAAGAATAGGAAAAAGCACTATAGCAGAAGAATTTGCAAAAAAGGAATATAAAACATATATAAAAATTGATTTTTCAAATATTACAAAAGCTATGAAAAGTGTCTTTGAAGATATAACTGATTTAGATAGGTTTTTTTTGAGATTGCAAGCCGAAACAAAAACTACTTTGTTTGAAAGACAGTCTGTGATAATTTTTGATGAAATACAATTATTTCCAATAGTGAGACAAGCAATAAAATACCTTGTAAAAGATGGGAGATATGATTATATAGAAACAGGTTCATTGATATCAATTAAAAAAAATGTTAAAAATATAGTTATTCCCTCTGAAGAATTCAAAATAGATATGTATCCACTTGATTATGAAGAATTTCTTTTAGCAACAAATAATCCAAATTATGAAATTATAAAACAAATTGTAAGGACTAATAATGGATTAGGAGATAAAATAAATCAAGAATTGATGAAAGATTTTAGAGTTTATATGGCAGTTGGTGGCATGCCGCAAGCAGTTTTAGCTTATATTCAAAAAAAAGATTTTGCTACTATTGATTCAATAAAAAGGGAAATTATTGAGTTATATAAAGAAGATTTTATGAAAATAGATAGAACAGGGAGAATATCTAATATTTTTGAAGATATACCATCTCAACTTTCGCAAAATAAAAAAAGATTTACTATTTCACATGCTGTTAATAAAAGAAAAACGATAAAGGATGATGAGAGATTAGCTGATTTATTAGATTCAAAAGTAATTTCAATATGTAATAATGTAAAAAATCCAAGTATAAGTCTATCTCAAACTAAAAGTTTTGAAGAGTATAAATTGTATCTGATAGATACTGGGTTATTCACTACACTCTTATTTAATAATGAAAGTAAAGTAAATGAAGATATATATATAAAATTATTGAGAGATAAATTACCAGAAAACTTAGGGTATTTGTATGAAAATGTTGTTGCACAAATACTAGTATCTTCTGGAAGGAAATTATATTATCATACTTGGAGACAAGATAATAATTCACATTCTTATGAAATAGATTTTTTGATTACAAAAAAAACTAAAATTATACCAATAGAAGTAAAATCATCCCGCATTAAACCTCATCATTCATTAGATATTTTTATAACAAAATATTCAAAAAGTATAGATGATAAATGGATTTTATCGCAGCATGATGTATATAAGTTTTCAGATATAAAAATATGGCCTATATATTGTTTACCAGTATTATTAGAATTATAATTAATAATTTTATGTATTCTGTTTTATCAATCATTTTTTACTTTTGCAATGTTTCTATATTTATGCTAAAATAAATTAATTATGTGAAAGGAGATTGCATAATTTTTATGCAAAAAATGATATGAAAAAAATAAAAATAGCATTACCTTTTCAAATATTAATAGGTTTGGGATTAGGTATACTTCTCGGTATAATTTGTATGGAAAATGCAAAAATTGGTGGAGTAGTAGTTCCAAATCTTAAATTTAATAATTTGGAATTCTTAAATACATATATTAAACCACTTGGAAATATATTTTTAAATTTACTTAAATTTATAGTAGTTCCAGTAGTATTTTTATCAATGCTCGAAGGAATTATAAGTATGAGTGATATAAAAAAGGTTATGTCACTTGGAGTTAGAACTATAATTTTTTATTTAGCGACTACTTGTATAGCAATAATTATAGGTCTCTCTATTGCAGAGTTTTTTAGAAATCATTTTGAATTATTGTCAATGACTGGGCTTACATATACGGCAAGTGAGGGAAAGCATTTTATGAATGTCATAGTTGACTTTTTCCCATCAAATATATTGAGTCCATTTGTAAATGCAAATATGATACAGATTATTGTAACAAGTTTATTTGTAGGTTTTGGTATAATAATTGTTGGTAAAAATGCAGAACCTATAAAGACTTTGATAAATTCTTTAAATGAAATATTTGTGCAAATAATGGAGTTAATCATTGCTCTATCTCCACTTGGAGTATTTTGTTTGATATCTCCTGTCGTAGCAGAAAATGGCCCAAAAGTTATCGGTTCACTTGCTTTTGTTATTTTTGTAGCATATCTTGCATATATATTACACATATTTATTACTTATTCTATAATGGTCGGTGGAATAGGAAAAGTGAACCCTATAAAATTTTTCAAAACTATGGTGCCAGCTATGATATTTGCATTTTCAAGTGCAAGTAGTGTAGGGACATTACCTATTAATCTTGAATGTGCGAATAAGATAGGTGCGAGAAAAGAAGTAGCTTCATTTGTCCTTTCACTCGGTGCAACAATCAATATGGATGGAACAGCAATTTATCAAGGTGTGTGTACTGTATTTATAGCAGCTTGTTTTGGTATTAATTTAACTTTTCATCAAATTATCACAATAGTAATAACTGCTACTATTGCATCTATTGGAACAGCAGGGGTTCCAGGGGCAGGTGTTGTTATGCTTGCAATGGTTTTACAATCAGTAGGATTGCCTGTTGAAGGAATAGCACTTGTATATGGGGTTGATAGAATATTTGATATGGGTAGAACAGTTGTAAATATTACAGGTGATTCTGCTTGTGCAGTTTGTGTATCAAAAATGACAGAGACACCAAAGAGATTATTGAAAAATGCTAAAATTACTGCAAAATCAAAAAAAGTGACAGCAAAGAGAGCAAAGAGAAAATAAGAGGCAAATTGTTTGAGAATAAATAAGAATTTTGTATTTGATTTATTTTTAGGGATAATTTTATCACTTACTGGTTTTTCTCTACTCTCTCTATATATATTTAATTCAAGCATAGATGTGCCATTTAGTGATTATATAAGGATTATAAATAATTATATTTATGATGTTTTTGATTTTAAATATTTATTTTCAACCGAATCAGTAAGTAGAGTGCCACTAACATTTTTATTTAGGATTATCAATGTAGAGATTTTTAAATATTCTGTATATTTTGACAAAATAGTTGGGATTATTTCATTAGCAATTTTTAATCTGATTATAATTTTAAATTTTTGTGAGAGTGTAGTAAATAAATATTTAAAAATAATTGGAAGCTTATTTATATCAATAATATCTTTTTCATTAATTTCTTGGGAGATGATATTAAATGGAACTGGATATGTGCATTTTATTACTATGGCATTAATGGTTTTAATATATCATTTATTAGAAAATTATTTTATATTTGTAGACGGATATAGTAAAAGTTTATGGATAATTTTGATTTTGATATTTTTCACATCAGTTTTTTGTGGTGGTTCATATTCAGTAGCTTTTTTGATGTCTATAATTTTTTTTACTATATTTTTATTTGTTATTAATAAAGATTATAAAGACAAAAATAAAATTAAAAATGTAATTTTTATTGTTTTAATATCTTTTGTATCGGGTTTATTATATTTTATAAGTATGAGTATAGGAGAGCCAATTACTCATGTAGGGATGAGAGATGTTAATTTGTTGCAAGTTTTATCTAATGATTTGTTATTCCCTATCAAATTTTTAATAAAGAGCTTAGCAGGAAGCTTGATAGGTAGAGAGACTTTGGATTTTTATAAATCTATATATTTCATAAGTGATTTTCACATATACGAATTGGGATTTATATATTTATTTATCATTTTGATTAGTATATTTTTATATTTAAAAAAAATGATATCAAAAAAATATATATTTGTAGGTTTTTTACTAATTAATGGAATAATAAATTATTTATTAGTATTTCTTGCAAGATATAAATTTGTAAATACAGATTATGGTATGTCCTCAAGATATGGTGTGCAGTATATGTTTTTAGGAGTAGCAATTATATATATAATATTTTTATATTTAGATAGATTTTGCAATAGAAATATTATTATCAAGTTTATATTTATGTTATTTCCTATATTTATAATAACTTGCCATATGTTAACTATAAAAAATGAATTTGATAAAATGCCACTTAGAAAACAATATTATGAAAAAGTAAAAGAGACTGCTTTAAATATGGAAAAATTTACAGATGATGAATTAATGGATATATTTGAATATAAGAGAAGTGCAGAGCAGATAAAAACTGCATATGAGATTTTGCGAGATAAAAATTTGAGTATATATAGTAAGGGGGATGTGGAGTAATCCATTAAAATTTTATGAAGGTTGTTATACTTGCTGGGGGCTTTGGCACCCGAATAAGTGAAGAGAGTCATTTGAAACCAAAACCTATGGTTGAAATAGGAGGGATGCCAATACTTTGGCATATAATGAAATATTATAGTTGTTTTGGTTTAAATGAGTTTATAATATG
>CAMIYN010000047.1 GCA_946403075.1 uncultured Lachnospiraceae bacterium
TGATATGTTAGATGATAGATATAAAAATGCAATATACTTGGTAAAAATTGAAGAACTAACATATCAAGAAACAGCACAAATACTTGGAGAGTCAGTTCAAAATGTAAAAAATCTTATCCATAGAGGTAAAAAAGAATTACGCAAAATTCTAATAAAGAAAGGATTTGATGAAATGAATAAAGTTACAAAGGTAATTATAGCAATCTTGTGTATAAGTGTTGTACTTGCTGGAGGAGTATATGCAACAATGAAAATCATTGAAAGATTTACAGGAAAAGCAAAAATTACACCTACATATACAAGTAAATTATCAACAATGGATAGTAATAAAGTATGGGTTGGTACTTTTAATTTAGTATGGAATGACTTTATAAATGATGTTATAAAAGGAAAAATTGAATTTGTAGATGGAGTGTCAGAACTTGCAAATGAATTAAACAAACAAAGTTTTAAAGAAGACCAATTATCAGAAAATTCATATTTTAAAATACACGGACAAGCAGTAGGCGAAGATTTAAAAAATAAAATAAAAAATGGGATAAAACAAAAATTTAATGAAGATAGTAAACTAATAGACAGAATTGATTGGAATGATTCAAACGGATATGTACTATATGCAATGCTAAAGAAAGAATTTGAATTTTTAGAGCCATTTTCAACAGCAATGGGAAGTATGGAATTTAAAAATTCAGAAAATAGAGTTAAATGTTTTGGAGTAGATAGTAGTAATAAGCCAGAGGCAAGTAAAAATGTAGAAGTATTGTTTTATAATTCAGAAAAAGATTTTGCAATTAAATTAAAAACAAAAGATGGAGAAGAAGTTATTTTATATAAAACAACAGGAGAAAACAAATCATTTGAAGAAAACTATAATGAAATAAAAAAACAACAAAGTAACTATGCTGGAAAAAATACATTTGAAAAAGATGATATATTAAGAATACCATTTATAAAAGTAAATGAAGAAATAAATTATGATGAATTATGTGGTAGAGAAATTAAAAATAGTAAGTATTATATAAAACAAGCGTTACAAACAATAGATTTTGAATTAAACAATGTAGGTGGTAGTGTAAAAAGTGAGGCAGTAATTGATTCTACACAAAAGGCTTGGGTAAATAAAACAAGAAAAATGCTTTTTGATAGTGATTTTATTCTGTATTTAAAGGAAGAAAATAAAGAACAACCATACTTTGCTTTAAAAGTAGATAATACAGAAGTATTAGTAGCAGATGAAAATATTGAGTAAATATAAAAATACTTAATAAATTATGTTTTATAAGTGGTAAAATGCTACCACTTATTTTTTGCTCTTTTAAAAGAAAAATGATAAAATGAAAAAAATTGTAAATTTTTGCAACTTTTTAGAAAGTTACTGTTCTATATAAGTGAAAGCAGGTAAAAAATGGAGAGAGATTTAGATAAGAAATTATATAATGATTATTTAAGTGGAGAAAAACAAGCATTTGAATATTTATACAACAAATATAAAAGTAAAATAGTATATTTCATTTTCAATATAGTAAAAGATTATGAAAAAGCAGAGGATTTAGCACAAGAAACTTTTATTTATATAATGCAAAATCCAATGAAAAATGATGTATCTTTTAAATACTATGTTTATTTAGTGGCTAAAAGCAAGGCATTTAATTATAGAAATATAGAAAATAGAAGAAATGAAATTGCAGAAGAATATTTATCTAATAATAAGCAAATAGAAAATGATGTGCTTGATGTTATTACCAAAGAAGAAAGTAAAAAAGAATTATTAGATGCAATAGAACTTTTAGATGAAAAGTATAAAAATGCTATTTATTTAGTAAATATTGAAAATCTGTCATATAAAGAAACGGCAGATATTTTAGGCGAAACTCTCTCAAATACAAAAAGTTTAGTACATAGAGGGAAAAAACAATTAAGAAAAATCCTGCTAAAGAAAGGATTTGATGAAATGAACAAAGTTGCAAAAGTATTTGTAATAATATTATGTGCTTCTGTTTTACTAACGGGAATAACTTATGCAGGAATGATAATTTATAATGAATTTATAAAAAAACAAGATGAAGTAAATTCAAGAGGACTATTTGATTTAGGAGATGGGCATACATATTACGAAATAGATTTAATGGCAAATGATATGATATGGAATGCAAAGCCAAGATTATATCACAGAATTATAGATAATAGTAAAGACTATGAAAAATACAAATCAAGAATTAACGAATTTCCAAATGTTGATGAAATAGATTTTAACGAAAATTTTGTAGTAGTAATTGCTAATGAAAACATAAGACAGCCACACGAAAAGGATCTTACAATATTTAATATTACTGCAGATGAAAATACGACACACATAATTATGAAACAAAAAGAAAATCCAGATTTTAACGCAGAAAGTAACATTTGGTATGCAATTGTAGATAAATCATTATTGCGTGAAAGTGCAGATGTAATAATTGAACAAAGAATATTTAATACAGGAGAATATAAAGATATAAAAGAACTTCCACAAGATTATAGTGTTGAAAATGCAATAGAAGATGGTTGCATTGTTCTACAAAATAATAAAGTAGTATCAAACAATATTGATAAATTAGATAATTTTATGAAAGAAACGGAGAATAATGTAAATTCTTTTATTAGAATATATACAGAATATAAAAGTAGTAATATAGATGAGGTTAGAGTAAAAGATATAGAATATTATAATGGTATCTATTATTTAAGAGATTTTAATTTAAAAGATGAAGATAAAGAATATTATAACAGTTTTGCAAGCAAATTAAAGAAATCAAATAATAAATTTGGAACAGAGTATTCTTGGACAAGTGAAAATGGATTGACAGGCTCTGCACTTATAATAATACAAGAATAAATGTAAAAGGTTAGATATTTGTCTAACCTTTATTTTACAAATTTAGGAAGAACATAAGACAAAAAGGCAAATGTGTGTTATAATGGAAAGCAGTTAAGGAGTGAAATTATGACTACACAATTTGTAACAGAATATTTAGATAACAAAATAGAAAAAAATGAAAATTATATCAAATGTACTTTTTATGAATTAAGAGTAAAAAGAAATCTATCTGAAGAACAAGTTGATGAACTTTTAAAATTGGCAAAAACAAGACTAGAAAATATGAACTATCAAGTATATTTTACTGGTGCAAAATTCCAATATAATGGTAAAGAACAACAGGTGCAATCACAAGATTATATGATAGCAATAAAAGAAAGGAACATCAAATAAAATGGAAGAAAAATATAGCAAACAATCAATAGATAGATTTTTATTCATAAAAGAGGAAATGCTTACAAAATTAAAACAAGATAATGTAAAAACATTAGGACAATTATCAAGGAAAACAAGAACAGACTTAAAGAATTACGGCTTTGAAAATTTTGAAATAAATAAAATAGATATAGAATTACAACTTTTAGGATTATCACTAAAAGGAAGTAACTAGCCTATTAAGGAGTGATAAATATGCCATTATTATATACAACAATAATATTAGTAGTATTAGGTGTTATAGCACTAATTACAGGAAAAATTGCAAAAAAGAATAAAATTTTTATTAGTGGAATTGCAGTATTATCATTTGTAATAATATTCTGGATAGGATTTTATATATGGGCTTTATATGAGGCAGATACAGAATATGAAAGAAGATTTCCAAATGAAAGTACCACACAGGAACAAAAAAATAATATAGATTTATCTGCATTGAGCATTTATTTTGGAGATAAAATAAGTTATGAGAATGGGATTGAATTATTAAATAAATTAAAAAATGAATATAAAAATTATTTAGTTAATTCAACAGAAAACGGAAATAGTAAGGGCTTATATGTGTATTTTTCAAAAAATGCAGAAAATAGTGTTGATGAAATAACTCGTAATGCTATTATTGGAATGATAGATGATTATATAAATACAAGAGAAAGTGATAATACGGGAATTTTCAATATTACTACTGGAATTGATGAAAAAAACGGACAATACATTTACATACTGAAAGAAGAAAAAACAAATTTGAGTGGTAGCATTATTGATGTAAAAGATGATTATATAGTGGTCAAAGGAACAAAGAAAGAGCAAGAATATAGAGTGAATGTTAATAGTGTTACAAAACAATTTAAAAATTATAGAACAACAGAAGATATAAATATTGCTGATGTAAAAGTAGGAGATTACTACATAGATGGAAAAATCATAAGAAATATAAGTGGAGAAGAATTGAAAAAAGAATGTATAAAAAATATGGCATATTGCTATGAAAAAGGAGATTTAATTTGTAATCCTCAAGAAATCAATAAAATTCAAAATATGGGCGATTATGTGATTATCAGTGTAATTATGAGAGATGATACATCAAAATATTTTAATAAGGAAAATGCAGATACTTTTGAATTAAATGCAAAAGCAAGTGCTGATTTAAAAATTCCTACCCATTCAAAAAATGTAACAGTATTTAATTTAAAAGAAGAAGTAGTAGGATTTATGTATTGGATAGGATTAGATAAGAATACAATAAATGACCAATATCCTACAATAATTGATATTGAAATATATGATGGATAAGATTAGGAGATAGATAATGAAGAAAAGTATTATAATAATACTTGTATTTATATTATTGATAGGTGCTTTTTTTATAATGAAAAATATTATAAATATTGATACAGAACAACAAAAACAACAAATTTTTGATGAAGAAATGTTTATAAATGGTTCTAATAATATAAAAGATTTACAAACAGGAGATTCATATACAGTTATATTATATGAAGATGGAAGTGTTTGGGTAGCAGGTGCAAATTATCATTATTCAAGTAGAAATGGATATCAATATGGAATGCAAGTAGAAAAATTTTCAAAACTAAAATTAAATAATATAGAGCAAATTGCAGTAGGGAGTAATTTTGTTATTGCTTTAGATAAAGATGGATATATTTATTCTTGGGGTGGCAATGAATATGGACAGTTAGGGAGAAATACCATAAATGATATATCAGATATTCCAACAAAACTAGAAGTAGAAAACATAAAAAAAATATATGTCAATAATTTTCAAGTTGTTGCATTAAGTAACGATAATACAGCATATTATTTTGGGTATGCGTCTAATTCAAAATATTATAATGGAGAAAACAAAATATTAAAAATTGATAATTATGAGATTACAGATGTATTTTTGACAGGATATAGATATTATTTTAAAACAAGTGAAAAAGACAAATATCTGGTAGTGGGACATTCTTGTGGTGGAATAACAGACCAAATTAACGGATGGGCTAGAGAACCTGTTGAAATAGAGATTAGTAATGTTTCAAAAATTGTAGGATATCCAAACATAGACGAAGATTTTATAATAAAAAATGATGGAAATGTATATTCGATTAAAACAAAAGAAAGTAAAGAAATTAAAGAAACAGATTTTAACAAATATATAACAAATATCAAGGATATAATATTTACAGAATACACTAAATCAAATGAAGGTTACACCTATTTTGCTATTGATGAAAAAAATAATTTGTATTATAAAAACACTTTTGTTTTAGATAACATAAATATAGTTGCAAATGGAATAGAAAACAGAAATAATCTATTACTTAAACAAGATGGAACAGTATATAATATGGGATTTACAATAGATAATTTATCAGAAACAGAGCCATATACAGATTATTTTACTATACAGGCAAAAAAAATAAATATAGAAAATGTAAAAATAGTATCTGTAGCAAAGAAATATGCGATAATAGTTGATAACAATAATACAATATATAGACTGGGAAAAAGCGACAATGGGGCATTAGGAATAAAAGCAGATGAAACAATAAAGGAATTTAATTCTACAAATCGGTATAGGTAATAACGAGGATAATTCGTATGAAAAGAATATAGTAATTGATCCTAGTATGTCAACTATGGCTGATTAAAATAAAAATATATTTTATTAACACAACAAACTATTGCAGTAGTCAAAAGAACTACCACACAGGAATTAAAAAATAGATTTTAGGACAGTATAATAGTATTGCGAGGTGGTAGAAAATGAATACTTTTGATAAATACTTACTGAAAAAGGATAATCTTTTGAAAAGAAGAATTGAGATAGATAATTCATTATATGAGCAATTAGTAAAATTATCAAATATATATGATGCTTCAATAAATAAATTAGTAAATGTTGCAATAATTGAAATGATTAAAACGGAAAATGTAAAAATCTATGAAAAGCCAGATAATGAAATTGTAGAGGCTCACAATTTTGCAATAAGAGAAACATCATACAATAAATTAGAAGAATTTAAAAATAAATATGGATTATCAATATACAAATTGACTAATATAGCAATATATAATGCTTTAAATAGTGATAAATAAAGATAAGGGAACTATAAAAATGTGTAGTTCTCTTTATTTTTGCAAAAAAATGTAGAAAAATGTCGTAAAATTTTATTTTATTGATATAACTGAAAAAGAGTTGTTTTGACTACTGAATGGGTTGACTAATTGGAAAAATGTAGTATAATGGCTATAAATCAAAAAATCATATTTTTAGTTGAAATATGTAATATAATAATAAATAAACAAGAAAATGAAGAAATAAAGGCAGTAATTGTAAAAGGCATAAAAATATGGTATATAAACAGGAAAGGAGGTTTTTTATATTATGAAAAAGACAGGAGTGTATAGACGAGTAGATGAATTAGGCAGAATTGTTATACCAAAAGAAATTAGAGATTCACAAGAGATAAATATAAAAGATCCTATGGAAATATATACCGATGGCAATACTATTATTTTAAGAAAAGTAGAAGATAGTTGTATTTTCTGTGGAAGAACAAAAGATATAAGTAAATTTAATGATAAAACAATATGTTCTAAATGTATTGAAAGCATTATAGCAATAAAGCAATAATATTTTTTTAATGTCAATTCACGAATATCGTGCAAGAAAATGGAGGAATTTATGGAAGAAAATAAAGTAGCAAATAATGAAAATCAGTATCTTTTAAATAGAAAATTAAAAGTTCTAATAGCAGATGATGACAAAGAAATGGTAGATGATATATTATTAAATATAGATAAAGAGAATGAAGACTATGAAATTGTAGGGTACGCATTGTCTAATGAAGAAGAAAGGCAAAAAATAGAAGAATTAAAACCAGATGTTGTAATAACAGATATTTTTAGAGGACATTTTGGAAATAAAAATGCAGGAGGATATGATATTATAAAAGAATATTCTGAAAAATATTTTGTACCAAAATTCATTGTACTTTCATATACACCAGAATTTAATGCAGACAACATTGTTGGAAGATATGAAAAATATCCTAGTATTGATTATGATAGAATGAAAAAAGAATTACATTTAATAAAAATAACAGAGAGGTCTAGTTTTATGCAAGGATATGTGGAAAGAAAGAAAAAAGAAGAAGAAAAAGTTGAAAAGAAAGTAACTTTTTTAGATAAATTAAAATTTCTATTTCAATAATTATTTAGTCAAAAATATAGAGCCATTAAAGAAAGATATGATTCTTTGTGGCTCTTTTTAGGTTAAATCTTTATCTGCACCTGCATATAATTCGTCTAAAGATATTCCAAAAACTTTAGAAAGTGCAAGTGCTTCATAATCTCTTACAATTCTTTTATTATACTCAATAAGATAAATGTCTGAATGATATAAATTCAATCCGTATAAATCTAGTTTATCGCATAACTCTTGTTGTGTTAGATTCATTTTAGTTCTGTATTTTTTTACATTTTGTCCAATAACATTTAATTTTGAGTTAATTCTTTTAATTCGCATTTATATTGCTCCTTTCGGTTACAATTTTTTACATTGTATTATAAAAAGTTTAAAATCCTGCACGAATATCGTGCTAGAATTTATTTTGTTGAGAATTAAGAAAAATATTCTCTATTTATAAGAAAAGTAAAATAAGAAAAAGTTTTATAAATTATAGTTTTTTTACCATATTTATCTATTTTTTTTCATAAAATCTTATTTTTTTCCAAGTTTAAATACCAAATAATATCAATAAAAGTAATTTATAATATACATAAAATGTTTTACGAAAATAAAAAATACACTTTTCATAAAATATTTTGTGCTTTTCGCAAAATTTGACAAATTTCGCAAAAAAAATGTGGTATTATGTTGGCGATTTCTAAAGATAAAATCCGTAAAGATACGAAAGATGTATCAATTTATATTGAGAAAGAGGTATTGAAGATGGATTTTACTATAACTGAATTAAACTTTATAAAACACACAGTAATGTATAGAATGTAGATTACTTGTGTGCTTTTTTGCTTTAAAAATGTAAATATCCAATAAAACACTCACTATTTTGAAAGTCCCAAAGGAAAAAATAAAGGAGGTAGAAAGTAGCGTAGTGTTTTCTCTATTTACTACGCTTATGAAAGGTCAAGTAGTAAATTGGAGATTTTAACATTTTTGAGTTATACAGAAATTAAATATGGATTAAAAAAAGGTATAAATAATCAATTCGATATTTATGCCTTTTTTTTGTATATATTGCTGATTTTCTGTAATGGAAATCATAGTCCACCGACTTTCATTCAATTTTCAAATTTGAAATTGAATGGAGGTAATAGAAATGGACGATAACGCCAAGTGCTTTATAAAGATTAATAAAGGGTATTATGAGGAGATTACATATAAAGAATTAAAAGAACGAAGAAGAAAAGATAATACATATAAAAACAAAAAATTTATTTATATTCATAAAATGCTTATGGAAGTATCACAAGAAGAATACATAGATTATTTTCAAGAAATAGAAAGAAATAGATATGCAGAAAAAATATTAAAAAGTTTAAGCGACATTTCAATTGAGCAACAAAAAAGAGTTAATGAAGATGATGATATGAAGACAAAAGATGTTGTTGCAGATCCAAATTGTAATGTTGAGTTTGAAGTTACAAGAAAGATTGAAGTTGAAAAACTAAAACAAGCATTATTAGAACTAACTGAAGATGAATACAAAATAATAAAAGCATTGTTTTATGATGATAAATCATTAAGAAATTATGCAGATAAAGTAGGAAAGCATTATACAACAATACAATATCACAGAGATAAAATACTTGAAAAATTAAGAGAAATTTTAAAATTTTAAAAAAAATTAAAAAAATTTGAAATTTTTATCCTACAAAAGCCCCTTTTTTTCCTTTATGGAATAAGGGGTATTTTTTATCCTTTCAAATTTGAACTTTGACAATTGAATAAAATTCATTGGAAACACTATCAAATTGAGCTAGTTAAAGAATGGAATCAGAGCCATCTACTTAAATATTAGGTCGCTCCTAATAAGGCGAAGATGTTTGATAGAATGATACTTTTGCATAGTCATAGAACGAGCGTTAAAAGCGTCCCACGCAATGAGTGCAAGTCTGTTGCTAACAGGCAGGTGAAATTCCTATGAGGCAATTTAGCAAATTGCTATCCAATGAATTAGGGAGAGAGTAATTAAAGAAAATAATTAAAAAAATATATATACAGGGCTATCTTATTATTTGAGATAGCCCATAATAGAAAAAGAAAGGTTGAGATTATGTTGGACAAGATTGCAATGATAACTTTACTTATAATTATGGTTATATTTTTTCTTGCAGTTGTATTTACATATTTTATTATTTTAGGTGCAGATAAATCGGAAACTGCAGAAGAAAAAGAAATTGAAGATCAAGAACAAATGGAATATTTAAAGAAATGTAGAGATGAAAGAAAAGGCAAACATAATGGAAAGAAATATAACTAGAGGAGATATATTTTATGCTAATTTAGATGGAACAATAGGAAGTGAACAATCTGGAATTAGACCTGTAATAGTAGTACAAAATGATATTGGAAACAAATATAGTCCGACAACAATAATTGTTCCACTAACAAAGAAAGTTAGATTAAAAATAAATCAGCCTACACATTTTTGGATAAATCCATTTGGAAATATTAGATTTGATTCAATTGTATTAACAGAGCAAATAAGAGTTATAGACAAAAGTAGATTAAAAGAAAAAATAGGAGTTATGAATAATAAAGCAATGCAAGAAATTGACAATAAAATTTTAATAGCATTGGGATTAAAGCAAATTTAGGGAGTAGTGAAATATCTACTTCTTTTTTATATATGAAAGGATAGATGAATTATGGAATTAAATGAATATAAACAAATAAAAAATAAGAGATATTCGCCTAAAGAAGTATTGGCACATTTTATTATTAGTAATGGAGATGTAGTTAATAAAGAATTTAATAGTATGGTGTCATCTTTAGAAAATACATTTATAAAAAACATAAATAATAAAACAATATTGGAAAAAGTAGATATTACTTTGCTGAAAAAGATTGAAAATTATTGGAGTTTATCAATAGGACAAGCAATGGCTTATGGAATGATAGTATTTTTTAATTTAGGATTTGAAAACAAAGAGTTCACGGAAAAAGAAATTACAGATATGTTTGTATATGTTATGAAATTATATTCTCCAGATAATGCAGTAGAATTTGTAAGAACAAAATTTAATGTTAAAGACAACATAGAGAACAGGTAGGTGTTGTTATGAATAATGTAGATTTTGAACTATTGGAAAGAAAATTAAACAAATGTAAAAATATAAAATTAGAAGATGTTGATATAAATACTGTAGATGATTTAGATAATATAAAAATAAATAGAAAAAAATCAAGCAATGAAAGAATAATAGATTTTATAAATAATTCGGCTAATCCATATATTTTTAAAGTAAGTGGTCGATTAGTTAAATTTGAATTTTCCAATAATGAAGATACAGCAGAGAACTGTCTTACTAAAGTAATAAAAAATTTATACCAATAACTCTATTTGTCAAGTGTGTAATCTAAAAAATCACACAATTCAAAAATAATCTGAACCTCTATAAAATTAAAATAAATTTAGAAGAAAAAGAGGTGCATATTATGCCTAGAAGAAGTAAAAAAGATATTTTAGGTACAAACAAAAATACTTGGAAAGCAGGAGTTTATTGTAGATTATCAAGTGATGATGGAGATAATGCAGAGTCAGATAGTATAAAAAATCAAAGAGAACTAATTACATATTACTTAAAAAAAGAAGAAAATTTAAAAATTGTTGATTTTTATGCTGACGATGGATTTAGTGGTACAAGTTTTAATAGACCAGAATTTAAAAGAATGTTTAATGATATGGTCAATGGAAAAATAAACACAATAATTGTTAAGGATTTATCGAGATTTGGAAGAAACTATTTAGAAGTTGGAAATTATATTGAACAAATATTTCCTATATATAATATAAGATTTATTGCAATAAATGATAATGTTGATAGTTATAAAGATCCAAAATCTATTAACAATGTAATTGTTCCATTTAAAAACTTAATGAATGATGAGTATGCAAGAGATATTTCTAATAAAGTAAAAAGTGTATTGCTTTCAAAATCACGAAATGGACAATTTGTAGGTGGAACGACACCTTATGGATATATGAAAGACCCTAATGATATACATCATTTAATAATAAATGAAGATGAGGCAAAAAATGTAAAATTAATATATCAAATGGCTTTAAATGGAGATGGAATATTAAAAATCTGTAAGTATTTAAACAATAATAATATCTTATGTAGAAAGGAAATACAAAGAAGAAATAAATATAGTATAGATTTAAATTCAACGACAGAAGATTCAAAATATAAATGGAGCAAAACAACAGTAAGCAATGTATTAACAAATGAAACATATATTGGAAACCTAGTTTATAACAGAACAGGCTCAGTTAGCTATAAAAATAGAAAGCAAATTTCAAAACCTAAAGAAGAATGGATTATAGTACAAAATACACACGAGGGAATTGTAGATAAGAAAGATTTTGAAAAAGTTAGTGAATTTATAGATAGTAGAAAATGTAATAGAAAAAAGCCATCTCAACCATCAATTTATGGATGGAAAATAAAATGTGCTGATTGTGGACACGCTATGTGTAGAATGGAAGATTATAGAAATAACAGAGCGTGTTCTAATTTCTACTGCAGAAGTTACAAAACTCAAAGTGATGTATGTTCTCCACATAAGATAAAGACTTCTGATTTAAATGAAATTGTTTTGAAGTCTATACTATTTCAAGTTAGATTAGTAATTGATTTAGAAAAAGCAATAGAAAAAATAAAGAAAAAAGGTACAGAAGAACAAATTGAGAAAAAATACTTTAATGAGATTAAAAAGTTGAATAATGATATTGATAAATATAAAAAACTAAAAAAATCTTCTTATGAGGATTGGAAATTTGAAAAAATAACAAAAGAAGAATATTTAAATTATTCAAAAGATTACGATGAAAGAATTGGAACATTAGAAAAAGAAATTGAAGCACTAAAAAATATTTATATAGATAAAATGAATGAATTAAAAAAAGACGATTATTGGATAGAACATTTTAAACGAAATAAAAATCTAAAATCATTATCTAAAGAAGTAATAAATGAAATTGTGGATACTATATATGTTCACGAAGATGGAAATGTAACTATAAAATTTAAATATCAAGATGAATATGACAAGTCATTAGAATTTATAAGTAGGGAGATGAATTAAATGAGTAAATGGAATACAGCAGTATATTTAAGATTATCAAGTGATGATGGAGAAAAAGAAGAATCAAATAGTATAACAAATCAAAAAGAGTTAATTAACTTATATTTGCAGAAAGAAAAGGATTTAAAAGTAAAAGACTACTATATTGATGATGGATTTACAGGGACAGATTTTGAAAGACCAGATTTTAAAAGATTACTTGTTGATATAAAAAATGGACAAATTAATACAATAATTGTTAAGGATTTATCAAGACTTGGGAGAAATTATATAGAGGTAGGAAATTATTTAGAAGAAATTTTCCCTCTATATAATATAAGATTTATTGCAATAAATGATAATATAGATAGTTATAAAGATCCAAAATCAGTTAACAACATAATAGTTCCATTTAAAAATTTGATGAATGATGAATATGCAAGAGATATTTCTAATAAAGTAAAGAGTGTTTTAAATACTAAAAGAGCAAAAGGAGAATTTGTAGGTCTTTCTGCTCCCTATGGATATTTAAAAGACCCTAATGATAAACATAAATTTATTGTTGATAAAAAAACTGGTAAAGTTGTTAAGAAAATATTTAGAATGATTTTAAATGGAAAAAGTAAAAAAGAAATAGCAAATGAATTAAATCAATGTGGGATTTTGCCACCTGCTTTATATAAAATGAATGAATCAATAGCAAAATCCAAAAAAACAGAAACAATGGGATTATGGAATACAAAAATGATAGATAGAATATTACATAATCGAGCATATACAGGAGATTTAATACAAGGTAAGCGAAAAAGAATAAGTCATAAAGTGCATAAATTAGTGATAAACGACAAAGAAGATTGGATTATTTGTCCTGCACATCATATTCCATTGATAAGTAAAGAAGAATTTGAACAAGTACAAAACATTATATATAGTAGAGATATAAGAATAAATAAAAATGAAGAATATGATATTTTTTCTGGACATTTAAAATGTAATGAATGTGGTAGAACATTGACAATTAGAAAATCAAAAAAATATTCATATTATTATTGCACATCTTATTTAAAAATGAAAGAGTGTTCAAAACATACTACAAATAAAAATGAATTAGAAAAAACTGTTTTAAAAATTGTAAATAATCAAATTGATTTAATTATAGAAATGGACAAAAAGATAGAACAGATAACAAAAGAAAATAAAGTAAACTATGATTATGAAATATTAAATCGTAGATTAAATGAAGTAGATAATGAAATAAATAAAAATGAGACACTAAAGAAATCACTTATGAATGATTATTATAATAATTATATAAGTAAAGATGAATATGATGAATATTATAATGAATACAATTGTAAGTTAGTTAAATATTATAAACAAAAAAATCAAATAAAAAAGAAACTAGAGAAACTAGGATATAAATCTAAAGAAAACAAAGAATGGGTAAAGAAATTTATAAAAAATCACAATATGGAATATCTTACAAAAGAAATAATTGACGATTTAGTCGATAATATTTTTGTATTAGAAAATGGAGATTTGAGAGTAGTATTTAAATATCAAGATGAATTTTTTGAAGCAAAAGACTTTATAAACAAAAATAAATGTGCTATAATGTAAGAGCCAAAAGTGTTTGAATTGATTTTTATAATATATTTAAAGTCAATTTAGATATTAGAAAAGGAGTTTTTTGATGAAGAAAAATGATATAAAAAATGATAAAAATAATAATGATAAAAGTTTTGCTAAAGTCCGTCTCAACTGGTATCCAGGACATATGGCAAAAACAAGAAGACAGATAGAAGCGGATATAA
>CAMIYN010000048.1 GCA_946403075.1 uncultured Lachnospiraceae bacterium
GAAAGTTCATATTTCTTTTGAGCGAATTGTGGATCATAACTAAATTTATATTTATGATGACATGAACTTCTTTTATCACAAGAAACACAAACAAATGGAAATCTAAAACTTTTTTTACAATATTCAGGATAATTCTTTGAAAATTTATAACGATTGTTTATTTCTTGTGTTCTAGTTCTTTTAATTTCTTTAGAAATAGTTCTTGCATCTTTATTAATTGCTCTGCGATTTCATTTAATGATTTATTTTGTATTAATAATTCTAATATAGCTATTCTTTCTCCCAATGTTAAATGTGGACTACCTTTAATATTCATAAATTACCTTCTTTCAATGAAAAAGAGCAACCTATGATATTATAATGATTCTTATACTAAAATGCATATTTAAATTAAAAACGGAATTTAAAATAAGAATTTACCTTGTTTTTTTATTAAGTAAAAATAATTGACAAAAATAATATAATGTTGTAAATTGAAATTTTAAGAAATAGGAGTAATTTTATGTCAAAAAATTTATTAATAGTAGAGTCGCCTGCAAAAGTAAAAACAATTTCAAAATTTTTGGGAAAAGATTTTGATATACTTGCTTCATACGGACATGTTATAGATTTACCAAAGAGCACTCTTGGGATAGATGTTGATAATGATTTTCAGGTAAGATATATTACAATAAGAGGAAAGGGCGATATACTTTCAAAATTAAAAAGTAAAGCAAAAGCATCAGATAATATTTATCTCGCAACAGACCCTGATAGAGAGGGAGAGACAATTAGTTGGCATATAAAAAATGCCATAGAAAGTAAGATAAGTAAATCTGCTGTTATTAGAAGAGTTACTTTTAATGAAATCACAAAAACTGCTGTAACAAATGCAATAAAAAATCCAAGAGATATAGATATGAATCTAGTAAATTCACAGCAGGCAAGGAGAGTAATAGATAGAATAGTGGGATATAAAATAAGTCCTATACTTTGGGAAAAAATAAAAAGAGGATTATCTGCTGGTAGAGTTCAAAGTGTAGCACTTAGATTAATTTGTGAGAGAGAAAAAGAGATAAGTGAGTTTTTACCTATGGAATATTGGACTCTTGATGTAGAGTTAAAATATAAAGGAAATGAATTTACTGCAAATTTTTATGGAAATAGTGATGGAAAAATTCCACTTGGAAAAGAAGATGATGTGAATAAGATAATTGATGAAATAGGTAATAGTGAATTTTTAGTAAAAGATATAAAAAAATCAAAAAGAGAAAAAAAAGCCCCATTACCTTTTACAACTTCAACTTTGCAACAGGAGGCTGGGAAGAGTTTAAATTTTGCAGTTTCAAAAACTATGAGAATAGCACAAAGACTTTATGAAGGGCTTGATATAAAAGGTAGAGGAACTACCAGCTTAATTACTTATTTAAGAACTGACTCTACAAGAGTTTCAAATGAAGCAATAATAGCAGCAAAAGATTTTATAAGTGAAAAATATGGAAATAGTTATGTATCAGAAGTTATAATAAATAAAGAGACTGATAATAAAGTGCAAGATGCACATGAAGCTATAAGACCTACATATATAGAAATATTGCCAGATGATATAAAAGATTCGGTGTCAAGAGATGAGTATAGACTTTATAATCTAATATGGAAGAGATTTATAGCGAGTAGAATGACAAATGCTATTTATGATACAGGTAAAGTTAGTATAGAAGCAAATGGATATATATTTAATATGAATGCATCTAAACTTTCATTTAATGGTTTTATGTCGGTATATGTAGCAGAAGATGAAAAGAATGAAAAGCAAAATAAACTTCCTGAATTTAATGTAGGAGATAAAGTTGATTTTAGAAATTTTTTGAAAAATCAACATTTTACACAACCTCCTGCCCATTTTACAGAGAGTTCATTAGTGAAAATGCTTGAAGAAGATGGTATAGGTAGACCATCTACATATGCACCAACTATAAATACTTTATTGAATAGAAGATATATAACAAAAGAAAAAAAGAATTTATTTGTCACAGAACTTGGAAATGCTGTAAATGATATGGTGAAAAAATCTTTTAGTGACATAGTTGATGAGAAGTTTACTGCTAATATGGAAAAAGATTTGGATGAAGTAGAAAAAGGTGTAATTAGTTGGAAAGAGATACTTTATAAATTTTATCCAAATTTTGAAAAAGAAGTAGAAAAAGCATATAATGAGCTTGAAAAAATAAAAATTGCAGAAGAAGTATCAGAAGAAAAATGTGATAACTGTGGTGCAAATTTAATTGTTAAATATGGCCCATATGGTAAATTTTTAGCTTGTCCTAATTTTCCTGATTGTAGATTTACAAAACCATATATAGAAAGGACAGGTTTTCTATGTCCTCAGTGTAAAAAGCATGAAATAATTAAACTAAGGACAAAAAAAGGCAGAATATTTTTTGGATGCGAGGATAGAGACTGTGATTTTAAAGCTTGGCAGATACCAAAGGATGCTGAAAAGCTAAATGTTGATAATGAAAAGACAATGTGATAAAATATTATGATTAATGTATAGGGGGATGAAAAGTGGATAGTAAATATGAAAAAATTAATGAAAATACTGGAAAAGTAACTGTGACAGTTGAAAAAAATATTTTTTTAGAGGAAGAAGAAGCAGCATACCAACAAAAAAAACACAAATTTAATATGCCAGGATTTAGAAAAGGACATATAAGTAAAGATATGTTATATAAAACTTATGGGGAGGGTGTTTTTTTTGAAGATGCTGCAAATTTTTGTATAGATAGGACTTATGGAGAAGTGGTAAGAGGGCTTGATGTGAGAGTTTTATCTTATCCTGATATAGGAGTAGAACAAATTGGGCTTGATAAGGATTTTATTTATACAGCAACATTTGCAATAGAGCCAGATTTTGAATTACCACAATATAAAGGTGTAAAATATAAAGAGACAAAGGTGAGTTGCACTGATGAAGATATAGAAAAAAAATTAAAAATAGAACAAGAAAAGAATGCAAGGATTATAAGTGTAGATAGAGAAATAAAAAATGGCGATACAGCAGTTATTGATTTTGAAGGCTTTGTAGATGGAAAAGCATTTCAAGGTGGCAAGGGTGAAAATTTTAATTTGGTGATAGGAAGTCATAGTTTTATAGATAATTTTGAAGACCAATTAATAGGAAAAAAAGCACAAGATGAAGTGGAAGTATCAGTAAAATTTCCTGATGATTATCAAGAAAAGAGTCTCGCAGGGAAACCTTCTATATTTAAAGTAAAAATAAATGAAGTAAAAGAAAAACAACTACCAAATATTGATGATGAATTTATATCTGAAATATCTGAATTTGAAAAGCTTGATGATTATAAAAAAGATTTAAAAAATAAAATATTAGAAGAGGGCAAAATAAAAGCAATTGAGACAGATAAAAATAAAATAATAGATGAACTATTAAAAAATACTAAAATAGATTTATCAAAAAAAGCAGAAGAATATGCAATAGATAATGCAGTAGAAAATCTAAGAGAGAGATTAAAATACAATAATGCAAATTTAGATGATTTTATAAGGATGACGGGGCAGACGATGGAACAGTTTAGGGAGACACAGAGAACATCTTCTGTCACTCATTTAAAATCAAATCTATTATTAGATAAGATAGCAAAAGTAGAAAACATATCAGCAAGTGATGAGCAAGTTGATGATTATATTAAAAAAATGGCAGAAGGATACCAGATGGATGTAGAAAAGTTTAAATCTCAGTTTGTAACAGATGCAGAGAGAAAAAATATAAAAGATACATTACTCTTACCAACTGTTATAGATTTTATTTATAATAATGCAATAAAAGAATAGGAGGAAATTATGGATATTAAAAATTTAATTCCAAACCCATATGTCATAAAGAGAACAAGTAATGGGGAGAGAAGTTATGATATTTTTTCAAGATTACTAGAAGAAAGGATTGTGTTTTTAGCAGACCAAGTAACAGACGATATGGCGAGTTTGGTAGTCGCACAACTTTTATATTTAGAATCAGAAGATTCAAAAAAAGATATTATTTTATATATTAATTCACCAGGTGGTTCTGTCACAGCAGGTATGGCTATATATGATACTATGCAATATATAAAGTGTGATGTATCAACAGTATGTATAGGTATGGCTGCATCAATGGGTGCATTTTTACTTGCTGGTGGGAAAAAGGGAAAAAGATTTGCTCTCCCAAATGCAGAGATAATGATACATCAACCAAGTGGTGGAGCACAAGGACAGGCTACTGAAATACAAATAATGGCAGAACAAATTTTAAAAACTAAAAAGAAATTAAATGAAATATTGTCAAAAAATACAGGTAAACCATATGACCAAGTTGCACTTGACACAGAGAGAGATAATTGGATGGATGCAAAAGAAGCACTAGATTATGGAATTATAGATGAAATAGTAACAGCAAGATAATATGAAAAAAGAAAATGAAAAAAATAAAATTTTGGAATGTGTCTTTTGTGGAAAAAAAGCTGGGGAAGTGCCGCATTTAATACAAGGCTTTAAGGATAATGTATATATATGCACAGAATGTGTGGATTATTGTAATTTTCTTTTGGAAGATACCAAGCTAGGATTTTCTCCATATGGTGGAGGTGTGCAAAAGTTTTATAATGGAAATAGTGAAGAACCAAAGATTTCAAAGCCACATGAGATAAAAGAGTATCTTGATAAATATATTATAGGTCAAGATGAAGCAAAAGTTGCTATTTCTGTTGCTGTTTATAATCATTATAAAAGAATAAGTAAAAAAAATACAAAAAAAAATGATGTTGAGTTTCAAAAATCAAATATTTTGTTTATAGGTCCCACAGGTTCTGGAAAGACTTATATAGCTCAAAGTCTTGCAAATTTTTTATCTGTTCCTTTTGCAGTTGCTGATGCTACAGCACTTACAGAGGCAGGCTATGTTGGTGAAGATGTTGAAAATATAATTTTAAAATTAATAACTGCAGCAGAAGGAGATTTAGAAAGAGCAAAAAAAGGAATTATATATATAGATGAAATAGATAAAATAACAAAAAAATCAGATAATGTAAGCATAACGAGAGATGTATCAGGAGAGGGAGTTCAACAAGCACTCCTTAAAATTCTTGAAGGAACTGTTGCAAATGTCCCTCCACTTGGTGGCAGAAAACATCCAGAACAGCAATATATACAGATTGACACAACGGATATTTTGTTTATATGTGGTGGAGCATTTGATGGATTAGAAAAAATAATATCAAGTAGAGTTAATGATTCTTCGATAGGTTTTAATGCAAAAATAGTAGATAAAAAAGATTTTGACTATGATAAATATATGAAACTCTGTGAACCAAAAGATTTGATAACTTATGGATTAATTCCTGAGTTTGTGGGTAGACTTCCAATTATAACAACATTAAATTTACTTGATGAGGAAGCATTAATTAAAATACTTACTCAACCTAAAAATGCTATAATTAAGCAGTATCAAAGATTGATGGAACTTGATAATGTAAAATTGGAATTTACAAAAGAAGCAGTAAAAGAAATTGCTCATGAAGCATATGAAAAAAAATTAGGAGCGAGAGGGCTTAGAGGTATTATAGAGAAAATAATGCAAAATGTGATGTATAAAGTCCCAATGGAAAACGATATAAAAAAAGTTGTGATAGATGAAAACTGTGTTTTGAATAAGACTGAACCTGAATATGTGAGGGGATAGGGCTCACAAAGGTTCGCCCCTACAACTTTGTTTGTTATGTGAAATGGTTATTTATAGAAAACTGAAACCCTATGTGGAACACATACTATAATTTGATTGTCAAAAGTTTTATTTATGAAACCTGTGTTTACACAAACTCTATTTTTACAATTACTTTCTATGCAAGCAATTTTTGATTTATAAACTTCAAATTTGTTATATCCAAAATCAGTTTCTATGGTTATGAATTGTGGCATTTCATCTGATAATTTTTTTATATCAATATAATTATCTGTTATGTCAGTGTTTTCAAAAAAAACAGATAATTTTTTATTTTCATTATTAAAAAGAGAAATAAAAAATATAATTATGGATATAGCAATTATAAAAATAAAAAAATAGACAAATTTTTTCATTATTTTAAATATTTTATTTTATTTCTTAAACTCAAAAAAAGAAAAGTTGAAACTATAATTGCAATAATTGCATTTAGAGAGGAAGTTATTGCTTTTAAAAAGATATCCGTTAAAACAACTGTGAGATTTAATTTATAGAAAAAATGTTTTTCAATAAAAACTTTAAATAAATATAATACAATATAGGAAACTTGCCCCAAAAGCCCAGAGAGAATTAGAATTAAAATTTTATTTAACTCTATTTTTTTTAATTTGTTAAAACATAAACTGCAAAAAAATGCCAATGCAAATTTATTTATAAAAGTAAAAAATAAATTAAATGCAAAAGAACTTGGATAGAATAAAAGGTCAAATATGAGAGAGCCAAGACCAGAGGATAGACCTGCATACAGAGGTGATAGGATAAGACCAGAAAACAAACACATAGAATTACCAAAATGAATCCTTGTATCATAAATTCTTATTTCAAGCTTTGATGCGACTACTATAAATGCAGAGTATAGAGCAATTTGTGTTATATATTCAATTTTGTTTGTCTTTTTTTTCATATCGTTGATTATACTAAAATTTAAAAGTAATATCAATGATTGATTGTGGTTAGGATAAATTAAATTTGTGCTTTTTTTAAGAAGTTTATGATAATAAGTTTTGTTGTGGATTCAAGTTTTTTATATGATAAAATATTTGTCTCTATTAATAAAAATAGAAGAAGTCTCATTATTTTAAATAGAGTATTTACTTTAAACTTTGATATTAAGTATAAATAGGGAGTTTTTAAAATTTATATTATTAGAGTGTGCTATAATATTTTGTCATTATAATGAAAATAATTAAGTAAAATTTGTTTAAAGATATTGAAATACTTTAAATAATTTTATATAATAATGGTATGAATAAAATATTTATAAAAATTAATTATTTATTAGTGTTATTGTTGATTTTTAGTTTTGGGATAGCTTCTTTTGGTTCATCTTTTAGACCGAGGACTGTTGCAGAAGAGAGAGAGAGAGTTTATGCGAGTAAAGCAAATCCTACAATAATTTATCAACCGAGAATTCAGAAAAAAAGAGATGAAGATATGTATTCAGAAGAGGCTGTATCACCTGATGGTATAGATTATACAAAGTATAATCAAGATACAACTAATAATTTTGACAATGGAAATGCACCACTCGATGTTTTTGAGACTTGGTTAAATAATTCATTAAATGTTTCATTTGGCAGTAATAATTTCTCTTATACAAAAAATAGTGATGAAAAAAAATTTATCATTAAAACTTGGTATAATGGATTGACTGAAAAACTTTTAACATATTTTGCCGTTGCTAATTCTCAAAATCCACTTAGTAATATAAAAGAGGTAACAAGTGCTTTTGGTATTACGGTATATGATTATTTGCTACTACTTGGGATTAATGATTGGAATATAGAGTTGTATGTAGTGAATGATGTGACCCAAAGGGAAATTTTTTTGAGTTATCAAAATAGAAAATTGGTTTATGATATAACAAATAATTAAATTGACTTTTATATATATTTTTAATATAATTTTTACATCACGATTTCTCTTGTATGAGATAAAATCCTAATACTTATACGGGGGTAGTCGCAAGTTAAATATTAGGAGGGAATTATGATTTCAAAAGAAAAAAAAGAAAATATCATTAAAGAGTATGGTAGAAAAGATGGAGATACAGGTAGCACTGAGGTACAAGTTGCATTACTTACAGAGAGAATTAATCAATTAAATGTCCATCTTGAAAAAAATCCTTTGGATCACCATTCAAGAAGAGGACTACTTATGATGGTTGGAAAGAGAAAACAATTACTTAAATATTATGAAAATACAAATCTTGAAGGTTATAGAAATTTAATAAAGAAATTGGGACTTAGAAAATAATTATTTTAAAATTCTTGTTCCAAGTGAGTCGACTTTTAAATCTAAAATTTGGAAATTTTTATTTAGTTTAATTCTTTTTGAAAAATTAGGATATTTACTAAATACAATTAATGAGGAGCCTGAACCGCTGATAGTGAAAGCAGTAGCTCCTTTTTTCATACATAAATTTTTTATTGAATCATAGTCTTTTATAAGTTTTTTTCTTTTATCAATATGGATTTTGTCATTTATAGCAGTAGATAAAATATTGTGGTCTCCATATTTTAGTGCATCTATCATAAAAACTGAATGCGATATATTAAATACAGCATCATTTATGGGGATGTTTTTTGATAAAACACTTCTTGCTTTTTTTGTTGACACCATATAATTTGGTATTATGACAGTTATAAATATATTATTAGAGATTTTGATAGAATTATGAATTAATAATTCTTTGTCAATTAGATTATAATTGAACCCTCCAAAAAGGCAGGCAGATACATTGTCAGGATGTCCTTCTATTTTATTACAGATTTTAAGTAACTCATTTTTTTTAAGTTTATTTCCAAGTAAGTAGTTTGCACTAATAGCTCCTGAAACTATTAAAGTAGCAGATGAGCCAAGCCCTCTACAAAATGGTACATTAATCTTTTTATATTTTAGATAGCAAGAAGTTTTTTTGTTTAAAAGCTTGGCAGTCTCATCAAATGCTTTAACAAATAAATTATTTTTATTTGCAAAATTTTTGTCAACATTTTCAAAAACCAAAGTAGAACTTAGGTCAACTTCAAATTCATTATATAAACTTAATGCTAATCCAAAACAGTCAAAGCCTGAGCCTAGATTTGCACTTGTTGCAGGAGATTTAATTTTTATCATATTTTCACCTATATTATAATTTTTTAAAATTGATAATTGTAAGGGGCGACCTGTTAATTGTAGGGGCGAAGCATTGCGAGCCCTATAAATTTTTAATTATATTTTTAATGTAATTAATTGCCTCATCTTGTGAAATGTTATTATTGTGCTTTATAGTCAAATTAGATAGGATAGATAAATTTTTTGGGATTGGTTCCCCTGATAAATCATATAAATTATTCATATATTCAAATTCATCAGAAAAATTTTTATCACAAATTGCAGTATATACAGATTTTGCAAATTTGTATGGAGATGCTGTTGCTAAAATTACATTTTTTGTCTTGTCCCCTGTTTCTTTTTTGTATTTTGAAACAGCGAATACTGCACAAGCAGTGTGAGTATCTATCAATCTATTTTTATTAATAAAAGTATCCTTTATGGTATCTTTTATAGTAAAATCATCAGAAAATGCTGCATAAAAAGTTTCGTTTATAGAGTTTAATTCATTTTTTGAGATTTCAAACTTTTTTTCAATTTTTAATTTATTGTATAGATAATTAATCTTATCAAAATTTTTATCTGTTTCATAAAATAGTAATCTCTCAAGATTTGAAGAAATTATTATATCCATAGATGGAGAAATTGTTTCATAAAAATTTCTGTTTATGTCATAAATTCCAGTATTTATAAAATCATATAAAACATTATTTTTATTTGATGCACAAATTAATTTATTGATAGGTAGCCCCATTTTTTTTGCAATGTAGCCTGCTAAAATATCTCCAAAATTTCCTGTTGGAACTGAAAAATTAATTTTTTCATTGAATTTGATTTGATTATCACAAACTAAATCAAAATATGATTTAAAATAATATACTATTTGCGGGACAAGTCTTCCAATGTTAATAGAATTTGCACTTGAAAAAATTACATCATCAGTTAATATTTTTTCTCTATTATCCATTAAATTTTTTACTATATTTTGGCATACATCAAAATTAGAATTAATTGATACTACATCTGTATTTTGTCCATCAGTAGTTAGCATTTGTAATTCTTGAATTTTTGATACAGCATTTTTTGGATAAAAAACAGTTATAAAAGTGTTTTTAACATCTTTGAATCCTTCAAGTGCAGCTTTTCCTGTATCTCCACTTGTGGCACAGAGTATATATATTGTTTTATTTATATTGTTAATTTTGTAAGATAATGACATTAAATGTGGTAGGAGTGTTAGAGCTATGTCTTTAAAAGCAGAAGTAGGTCCATTATATAATTCCATTAAAAAATCATCGCCAATTTTAGAAGTTTTAACTACTTCCGTGATGTAAAATTTTGAATAAGCTTGATTAATTGCATTTGTTAAATCGTTATTATCAAATTCACAAAAACAGTTAGAAATAATTAAATTTGCAAGTTTTTTGTAATCCACACAAGTTTCTATTTTGCAATTATTAAATAAATTATTTAAATCAATTTTTTTTATCTCATCAAAAGTATAAAGCCCAGAATTTTTACCAAGCCCATTAATTATTGCTAATGATCCCAAGACCTCATCTTTTTCATCTCTTGTATTTATAAATTTATTCATAATTACCTCAAAAATATTATTTATTAAAATTTATGTAATTATAGCATAAAATAAAAATAAAATCATTTTATGTTTTTTTACATTCTTTTTCATAATAATTTCTCCTATTACTATAAAGAATGTAACAAAAAACCCATCGTTCGATGGGTATAATCACAAATTTTATAACCCATCATTCAAGCTTTAGCACCTAATCTAATAGGTTGCTGGTGGGTCTTAGGGCTTGTCCCTCGCCATACTCTTTATAGGATATACTATATAACATTGTTTAAAAAAAAATGTCAAGAGATTTTTGATTAAAAATAAAATTCAAATAAAAAATGATATTGTTAATGTTTAACTAAATAAATTAATTATTTTTTTATCAAGAGTATTACTATAAGCAATGTAAAAATCTTCTTTTGCAGATTTATCTGTTATCCTTACTGCAACTCGGTTTGGTATAGTTCTTTGACTTAAAGTGAGATTTGATGCAAAAGATGAGATTGTAGAATTATCTACAAGGATTCTTAAATTATCAAGGCTATCTTGCAATATGAAATTAGAATTTGGTAAATTTTTCCTGACGACTTCTTCCCATAGAAGTAAAATCATCTCGCATTAAACCTCATCATTCAATAGATATTTTTATAAAAAAATATTCAAAAAATATAGAAAATAAATGGATTTTATCTTAGCATGATGTAGGTGTGCTTTCAGATATAAAAATATGGCTCATATATTGTTTATCTGCATTATTGAGACTATGTGATTAATAATATATAGATGTTTGGTTTTATCCGATTCTATTCACTATTTTTGTTGATAATGTAGTATATTTTATGTATAATAAACTATAAAATAGAAAGTAGAATGAAATATTAAAGGAAACTCTAAAAATTCTATAATTTATCTAAGGGTTCCTATGGAATCTTTATTATTCGATAGTTTTTAAAATGAAATTTTAAATTATATATTATTAAATATTGCCTTGAATAATTTTGAAAGGAATATGTGTATGATTACAACTGTAGAAAAGAAAAACGAAATAAAAGAAGTTAAGAATAAAAATATCAATATGCAGATGAAGAAGATAATAAAAACTTATTTAGATTTAGGGTTTATTGATGGGTATTTAGATAAAGATGGAAAAACAATTTTATCAAAAGAGACCTTTGAAGACTGGGATTAAAATGAAAAAGAATATTGATAAGAATAAGTCATACTAAAGCAAGCATTATAAAAAATTACTATTGTTGTTAAGAGATTAATATATAAGACTAACTATATAGACAATAGTTGATTGTCCTAAAAACATACAAACTCTCCTTGATTAATATAAAAGTATTTAGATTATCAAGGAGAGTTTGTTTATATTACATATTTAAAAAATAAATTTTGTTTTATTATTCAAGTGTTATTGCTTGGGTTTGACAAACTTTTGCTGCATTTTCCACTTTTTCTTTTGTAGAATCATTGACCTCACTATACACTTCAGCTTTAGCAAGGATAACTGGTTCCCATCTAAATACTTCAGGGCATACATTTACACATCTACCACAACCAATACAAAATTCTCTATCTATTACTGGTTTCATATTTGTCACCTCACTATTTTTCATTTTTACATATAAATTGAACAAATCTAATCAATGCATATAATACTAAAATTAATGCTATCCATGTTTGTATCTGAAATATATTTTTAGTAATATTTGCTAAACCCGGATTTGCTTTTACCTCACCACCTAAATATTGTGCTGTTGTTAATTTACAAGCAATCGCACTTATAACCATAGGAAAAGTAAATGCTGCATAACTCGGAAAGAAAGGCATTTTTAACAATCCTGGCAAATTAATAAGTACAAGCAAATATATTAAAAGTGATAATACTAACATAAAATATATTAAGCCTGAATTTTTATCTGCGAATGTAGTCATATATCCTGCAAGACAAAGTGATACTGGTGCAGTATTGATACAAAACAAAGGTTTTGCGGGATCTGGTATTTCTTTAACTACATAAATTCTATACATTACAAAACAAAGCAATATTAATGTGCATACAAAACCAAAATAAAATACTATTTCACCAAGTGCTTGTTGACCAAATTGTTTACAATTGATATTCATAGCTACAATACCAACATATACAATATACCAACTTGTAAATACTTGTTTTATATTAAACTTAAATACAAAAGTGATAGTGAAATAAATCATTATAATGATATGCATTATAAATCCTACCCACCATATCAAACTATTTGGTATATAACCAGAAAGTATCATAAGTGCCATACTATAAGTTCCAAATACTGATGCAGTGATAGGATTTTTCATCTCTTCGGCAAATCCTTTTACATCTGATAAAATTTTTATAAGTAACAAAATAAGTATAATAGCTGATATTATACCAAAAATATTTTTAAGCAATGAACCATATGCATTTAACTCTTTAAATACTGGTATAATCTGACCAAAACCATTTGCACCGATAAGATTTCCAAGTGCTGCTAGCCCAAGTGCTACTCCGCAAAAAGGAAGTGGTATTTTTTTAACTTGCATACAAAACCTCCCTTGTTTTTATAACAACATCAGGGTTTTTAACTGGTATATTAAATTCTCTTGCTACTATTTCGCCTACTTTCCAAGCACAAAGTCCTGTATAATAAATACATTGTTTTTTGTGCTCCCCTTCAGCCATATTAAATTCTCTTGTTAGAACTCTGCAACAGGTAGCATGTTTTCCGTTGTTTGCTTCAAACCAACTACGTAATTCTTTTGAAAATCCCATACACTTATTTACTTCTGGATCTTTTGGACCTCTTTTTTCATCTCTTCCGAAAAATAGTCCAAGTGCAACTATACCGCCGTTAACTGCACCACATAAACATCCGCTTCTACCTGCACCGATAGACATTGCAGATGTCAAACGAATAATTTCATGAGGCACATCTACATCAAAATGTTTAATGATGGTCTCAAGCACTGCCTCGCAACAAAAAAAACCATCTCTATAAGATTGTTCCGCATCAAGCTGAATTTGATGAAGATCAACCTCTTTGGCTCTTGGTTTAAAATCCATAAAATTTCCTCCTTTTAATCAAATTATATGATTTTTATTATAAATATTTTATACAGAAATCTCTAAAAGGCTACAATTTATTTAAGGTTCATTAAGGAACCTTCGTTATTTAACATTTTTAAAGTTTTATTTTGAAAAATGATATTATTAGAGATTACTATATATTACTATATATTAGTCATTATACAATTGTTTTAATTTTCTGTATAATTGTTTTTTTTTATAAATTTTATTAATTTATTAATAATAATAATAAATAAAAATTAGTTTAACTTAAATTAGAGATGTATTTTATTAATTCATGATTTTGTTCTATAGAACCTTTTTGATAAGAAGCATAAGAATT
>CAMIYN010000049.1 GCA_946403075.1 uncultured Lachnospiraceae bacterium
CTCAAACTAAAATGCATATTTAAATTAAAAACGGAATTTAAAATAAGAATTTACCTAATAGAAAAAATATGTAATTAATTTAATAAGCTGCCTAAAATATGGTATAATTATTAATACTTAGTCTAAGCTAGTTTATTTTATGACAACTTATAAAAAAAGAAAGATGTAAAAAACAAGAGAAAAACTAATAATTAAATAAAAGCACAAATAATTTTAAATAATAAATCTAAAAGGAATTAACATATGAAAAAAGAAAACATAGCAATAATTGGCTCGACTGGTTCGGTTGGCGAACAGACTTTAGAAGTTATTGAAACAGTTGGAGATAAAAATATATATGCACTGGCTGTTAATAATAATATAGAAAAATTAATAAAACAAATAATAAAATATAGACCAAGAGTTGTGTGTGTTTATGATGAAAACAGAAAAAATGAATTGGAAAAGATTTTATATAATAAAAAAATTAGAGTAAAGCTCTTGTGTGGAAAAGATGGTTTATATGAAATTGCAAACGACAAAAGTGTTGATTTTGTTGTAAATGCTATGGCTTGCTGTGGGATAAAGGGAATTAATGAAAGTATTGAATTTACGAAAATGGCAATAAAGAATCATAAAAAAATAGCAATTTCAAATAAAGAAACTATTGTCTGTGGTGGAAAAAAATTATTCAGATTTGCAAAAAAATTTGGAGTAGAGTTGAGACCAATTGATTCAGAACACTCTGCTATTTGGCAGTGTCTAAGTGGTGAAAATAAAAATAGAGTAAAAAGACTGATACTCACTTGCTCTGGTGGACCATTTTTTGGAAAAGAAAAAAAGGATTTACAAAATGTAAAAGTTAGTGATTGTTTGAAACATCCAAATTGGAAGATGGGTAAAAAAATAACTATTGATAGTGCTACACTTGTAAATAAAGGACTTGAAGTGATTGAGGCTCATTATTTATTTGATATGAAACCACAAAATATTGATGTAGTTATTCAGAGAGAATCTATAATTCATTCTATGGTTGAATTTATGGATGGTTCAGTAAAAGCTCAACTTGGATGCCCTTCGATGAAAGTTCCTATATCATATGCAATATATAAGGAGTTGAGACCAGAATTAAATATAGAGAGTCTAGATTTTAATGTTATAGAAAAAATTAGTTTTAACAGAGTTGATAATAAAACTTTTGAAGCAATTGATTTGGCATATAGGGCGATTGAAAAAGGCGATGAGTGGACAAAAAAATATTGCATGGCAGATGAAATTCAAGTTATGAAATTTATTAATGGTGAAATTAAATTTTTAGATATAGTAAAGAATATAAAAAAAGAATTGTATGAGAGTAAGTAGTTTGTTTTTAATTTTCAAATTATTGTTTGAGATATTTGTTTTAACGGTTATATTGGAGATTATCGTTTCATATATATTGGGTGTGAGAAATAAAAAAAATATATTGACAATAATTTTTGTGAATTTTGTCACAAATGTCACTGCAAATGTTATGACTATATATTTAAAACCCTCTAATAGTCAAATTATTATTTTTGAGATAATAATAATTGCTATTGAGGGTTTTATGTATTGGAAATTATTTTTAAATGAAGATAAATTTTTATTAAATTGTATAAGTTGTAAATGGATAAGATTTTGTTTTTTTTCACTAATAGTTAATTTAACTTCATTTTTATTTGGTAAAATATTTTTTAATTAATTATTTTTTTCACCCTTTTTATTTAATTTTGACAAATCAACTCCTTTTGCTGATAAAAGTTTTGTGATATAAATTCCAGCAACAGTTACTTTAACTTCTGTCTTTGTAGGAATTATTTTAAAAACTTTTGGGTCGCATATAAATGACATAACTGCAGCACCACCTGCAACATTTGCTTTTATAATTCTTGCTTTTATCACAGGAAATTTTCTCCATTTTAAATATGCAGGAATGGCATTTACAACTTGCTTATTAAAACCAGCATCTTTTATATGTAATTTTTGTTTATCAAGAACAAGAAGTGAGATATTCATCGATGTTTCTTGCATTGTTTTAGCTGCTTTTGCTTGCTTTTTTTGTAATCTCGTGCCTACAAAATATAAAATTGCTAAAATTGCAACAATTATCAATAATATTATGGCAATTATTTTGAGTATTGACATATAAAACTCCTTAAAATGATTATTTTTTTGATTTATAATGTAAAATAAAAATAGGTTCTTTTGCATATTCTAACAAAAAAATTAAAAAAAAGCAACAAATTTCTTGACAAGTTATTATAAAAATGTTATTATATTCGTTCACTACTATGGGGAAGTAGACATTTTTGTAGTGCAAAATAAAAAAAGAGGTTCGATGTATAATGAAAAAAAGTCCAATGTTCGTTGCTAAATTAGGCAACAATCTCAGATTGTCATTTTCTGATTTAAAAGAAATACAGGAGATGCCAAATCTTATTTCAATTCAAAAAGATTCGTATTTGTGGTTTTTGAATGAGGGATTTTTGGAAGTTTTGAGAGATATCTCACCAATTCAAGATCATGCGAATAGTCTTAGATTAGATTTAGTTAGTTATAGAATTGATCGTGATAGTATGAAGTATAATATTGAGGAATGTAAAGAGAGAGATGCAACATATGCAGCTCCGCTTAAAGTTACAGTTAGATTAGAAAAAAAAGATAAGGGTGAAATTCAAGAGACAGAAATATATATGGGTGATTTGCCTTTGATGACTGAAACTGGATCTTTCATTATAAATGGTGCAGAGAGAGTTGTTGTAAGTCAAATGGTAAGGTCTCCAGGAATTTATTTTGAGTTTGAGAGAGATAAAATAGGTAATATGCTGTATCAAGGCACTCTGATTCCAAATAGAGGTGCTTGGATAGAATATGAATGTGATAGTAATGATGTGTTGTGGGCAAGAATAGATAGAACGAGAAAAGTTCCAGTCACAGTGTTTTTGAGAGCTCTTGGGCTTGGGACAGATAGAGAGATAATAGATACTTTTGGGGAAGAACATAAAATTCTTGCTGCTATGGAAAAAGAATTGCCAGAAGATAGGAATTATGAATCAGGTATACTTGAACTTTACCAAAAGATAAGACCAGGCGAACAGATGTCAGTTGAGCCTGCACAAAATTTACTCAATGCAACTCTTTATGATGCAAAGAGATATGATTTGGGAAGGTCTGGTAGATATAAATTTAACAAGAAACTACATTTTAGATATAGAGTCAAAGGATTAAAACTCGCAGAGGATGTAGTATCAGAAGATGGAGAACTACTTGCTAAAAAGGGTGCAGAGATAACAGAAGATATGGCGATTACAATGCAAAATGCAGCAGTTCCATATATATATGTCATTGCACCTAATACACAAGAAAAGCAAAAAATATTATCAAATATGATGGTTGATATAAATTACCATATTAAAGGTGTTAAAAAAGAAACTTGGGAAAGTTTAAATATAACTGAAAATGTTTATTATCCAGTATTAAAGCAATTAATTGAAGAAAATAAAAAAGATAAGTTGGGTAAAGATGCTTTACTTGAAGCAATAGGAAAAAATAGTCAGGAGTTAGTTCCAAAGCATATAGTAATAGAAGATATATTTGCATCTATAAATTATTGTTGTCATCTTGGAAAAGGAATTGGAAATACTGATGATATAGACCATCTAGGTAATAGGAGAATTAGGGCTGTAGGGGAATTATTACAAAACCAATATAGAATAGGTTTGACAAGGCTTGATAGAGTTGTTAGAGAGAGAATGGTTTCTCTTGAAATAGATGAGATAACACCACAAGCACTTATAAATATAAAACCTGTGACTGCTGCCATAAAAGAATTTTTTGGTTCTTCTCAATTATCACAGTTTATGGATCAAAATAATCCATTATCTGAAATAACTCATAAGAGAAGATTATCTGCACTAGGACCTGGGGGTATTTCAAGGGAGAGAGCAGGGTTTGAAGTTAGAGATGTTCATTATACTCATTATGGTAGAGTTTGTCCTATTGAGACACCAGAAGGTCCAAATATCGGTCTCATAAATTCTCTTGCTGGTTATGCAAAAATAAATAAATATGGTTTCATCGAATCTCCTTATAAAAAAGTAGATAAGACTGATCCTAAAAATCCAGTCGTTACAGATGAAGTTGTGTATATGACTGCTGATGAAGAAGATAATTATAAAATTGCACAAGCGAGTGAGCCACTTGACGAAAAGGGTAGATTTATAAATGAAAATGTATCTGGTAGATATAAGGATGAGACTTCATCTTTTAGAAAAACAGAAATAGATTATATGGATATATCTCCAAGAATGGTTTTCTCGGTTGCGACTTCTATGATTCCATTTTTACAAAATGATGATGCAAACCGTGCTCTTATGGGTTCTAACATGCAGAGACAGGCAGTTCCACTTATGCAAACTGAGTGTTGTGCAGTAGGGACTGGAGTTGAAAATAAAGTTGCAGTTGATGCAGGTGTCTGTGTGAAAGCGAAAGAAGCAGGCGAAGTAATATATGTAGACTCAAAGAGAATTACTATAAAAGATATAAATGGTGCAATAGACGAATATAAATTGGACAAATTTATGAGAAGTAATACTTCAAACTCTTATAACCAAAAACCTTTGGTGTATATGGGACAAAAGGTTAAGAGAGATGAAGTGATAGCAGATGGTGCCTCAACTTGCAAGGGTGAGTTGGCATTAGGTAGAAATCCTTTGATAGGCTTTATGACTTGGGAAGGATATAATTATGAGGATGCAGTCCTACTCAGTGAGAGGCTTGTAAAAGAAGATGTATATACTTCAATTCATATAGAGGAATATGAAACAGATGCAAGAGACACAAAACTTGGAGTAGAGGAAATAACAAACGATGTTCCAGGTGTTGGTGAAGATTCACTCCGTGAACTTGACAATGATGGCATCATAAGAATAGGTGCTGAAGTGAGAGCGGGAGATATACTTGTAGGAAAAGTAACTCCAAAGGGTGAACAAGATTTGACAGCAGAAGAGAGACTCCTTAGAGCAATATTTAGAGAAAAGGCAAAAGAGGTAAGGGATACATCTCTTAGATTGCCACATGGTGCATATGGAACTGTTATAGGAACGAGAGTATTTACTAGAAAGGCAGGGGATGAAGTGCCTGCTGGTGTAAATGTAAAAGTTAGAGTATATGTAGCACAAAAGAGAAAAATAAGTGTAGGAGATAAGATGGCAGGAAGACATGGAAACAAAGGTGTTGTATCAAGAGTGTTGCCAGTTGAAGATATGCCATATTTGCCAAATGGTAGACCACTTGATATAGTTTTAAATCCACTTGGTGTGCCATCGCGTATGAATATAGGGCAGGTGCTTGAGACTCACTTGTCTCTTGCATCCAAAATGCTTGGGATAGATATTGTGACTCCAACTTTTGAGGGTGCTACAGAGAAAGATATACAGGATACACTTGAGATAGCAAATGATTATATAAATATTGAATGGGATGCATTTGAGAAAAAATATAAAGATATTTTAAATGAAGATGTGATGAAATATTTAGGTTCACATCTCGAACATAGGGAAGAGTGGAAAGGTGTTGAAGTTGGAAAAGATGGAAAAGTTTTATTGAGAGATGGTAGAAGTGGAGAATATTTTGACTCTCCTACAACTATAGGCTTTATGCATTATCTAAAACTTCATCACTTAGTAGATGATAAGATACATGCGAGAAGCACGGGGCCATATTCACTTGTCACACAACAACCTCTTGGTGGTAAAGCACAATTTGGTGGACAGAGATTTGGAGAAATGGAAGTTTGGGCACTTGAAGCATATGGAGCAGCAAATACATTGCAAGAAATATTGACAGTTAAATCTGATGATATGGTAGGTAGACTTAAAGTGTATGAATCAATTATAAAAGGTGATAATATGCCAAGACCAACTGTGCCAGAGAGTTTTAAAGTTTTGTTAAAAGAATTACAAGCACTATGTCTTGATGTTACAGTCCTTGATAGAAAAGGTAGAGAAGTTGCCATAGCAGATAATGTATATGATTTGAAAGTTGAGATGAGAAAAGTTATGGGAACAAATAAAGAGTATCTTGATAAACATGCAGAGTTAAAAAATGCAGGATTTACAGAACAAGAGTTTGGAAATAATGGTGAGTTGGTAGATATAGAACCAAGTGAAAGTACTTTAAATAATAATAATGATGATAATGGAGGCGAAGATTCTTATGAATAGAAATAGAAACAAGAGAAGACCATTTGAGTTTGATGCTATTAGAATATCAATATGTTCTCCAGACAAGATTTTAAAAGAGGCTCATGGTGAAGTAAAAAAGCCAGAGACTATAAATTATAGAACTTTAAAGCCTGAAAAAGATGGCTTGTATTGTGAGAGAATATTTGGTCCAACTAAAGATTATGAGTGTCATTGTGGAAAGTATAAAAAGATAAGATATAAGGGTGTGATTTGTGATAAATGTGGAGTTGAAGTAACAAAAAGTGCAGTTAGAAGAAGTAGAATAGGTTATATAAAATTAGCAACCCCTGTATCTCATATATGGTTTTTTAAGGGGATACCTACAAAGATAGGTACTATACTTGACATTACACAAAAAAATCTAGAAAAAGTAATTTATTATGCTGCATATATAGTGTTAGATCCTGGAATAACTCAACTTCATAAGAAAGATATACTCACAGAGAAAGAATATAGGACTGCAAAAGAGGAATTTGGAGTAGATTCATTTAGAGTGGGGATGGGAGCAGAGGCAATAAGAGAATTGCTTGCCGAGATTGATTTGGAAGAAGATCAAAAAGAATTGAGACAAGAGATTGCTGAGGCAAAGAGTGGACAAAAAAAGACAAGACTTGTAAAAAGACTTGAAATAGTAGAAGCATTTATAAAATCAAACAATAGACCAGAATGGATGATTATGACAGTTTTACCAGTTCTTCCACCTGATTTACGACCAATGGTGCAGCTTGATGGTGGTAGATTTGCCACATCAGATTTGAATGATTTGTATAGAAGAATAATAAATAGAAATAATCGTTTGGCAAGACTTTTAAAAATGGGTATGCCAGAAATTATAGTTAGAAATGAAAAAAGAATGTTGCAAGAAGCAGTTGATGCTTTGATGGATAATGGGAGAAGAGGTAGAGCTGTAACAGGTGCTGGAAACAAACCACTTAAATCACTATCTGATTTATTGAAGGGAAAACAAGGTAGATTTAGACAAAACTTACTTGGTAAGAGAGTTGACTTTTCAGGTAGAAGTGTTATCGTCGTAGGACCTGAACTTAGAATAGATCAATGTGGTTTGCCAAAAGAAATGGCAATAGAGTTATTTAAGCCATTTGTAATGAGAGAATTAGTTGCAAGAGATCAAGCAAAAAATATACAAGAGGCAAAAAGAAAAGTTGAAAGGCAAGATAATGTAGTATGGGATATTTTGGATTTGGTTATAAAAGAACATCCAGTTTTACTAAATCGTGCTCCTACTCTACATAGACTTGGAATACAAGCTTTTGAACCTATATTGGTAGAAGGAAAAGCTATAAAATTACATCCATTGGTATGTACTGCTTTTAATGCTGACTTTGATGGAGATCAAATGGCAGTGCATGTTCCACTTTCACTTGAAGCACAAGCAGAGAGTAGATTTTTGATGTTGTCAACAAATAATTTGTTGAAGCCAAGCGATGGTGGAGTTGTTGCTGTGCCATCACAAGATATGGTGCTAGGAATTTATTATTTGACACAGGAGAGAGAATACAAAGATAAACCAAAGAGAGCTTTTAAGTCAATTGCTGAAGCTTTACTCGCATATGAAAACAAGATTGTCACTTTACATGAAAAAGTAAAAGTGAGAGTTGATTCAAAGATTGGCAGAAAAGATGAAAATGGAAATATTGTAAAGGGAATAATAGAGACAACTGTTGGTAGATTAATATTTAATAATATAATTCCACAGGATTTGGGATTTGTAGATAGGACAAAACCAGAAAATGAATTTATTCTTGAGATAGATAAATTAGTTAAAAAGAAAGATTTGAAAAATATACTTGAACATATTTTAGAAGTTCACGGAATGGATGGCATAGTTAAATCCCTTGATGATATAAAAGATGTAGGTTATCATTATTCTACATTGGCAGGGATAACTGTTTCTATAGCTGATATGACAATCCCAGAATCAAAAAATGCAATCATTAAAGAAGCAGAAAAGACTATAGAAATGATAAGACAAAACTATAGTAGAGGTTTAATCACAGAAGAAGAGAGATACAAAGAAACTATAGATGTATGGAAGAGAGCAGATGAACAGATAGAAAATGATTTGATGGAAGGTCTTGATAATTATAATAACATATATATGATGGCAGATAGTGGAGCCAGAGGTTCAAATAAACAGATAAAGCAGCTTGCTGGGATGAGAGGACTTATGGCAGATACAACAGGACATACTATTGAACTTCCTGTAAAATCGAATTTCCGTGAAGGACTTGATGTTCTTGAATACTTTATATCTGCACACGGTGCAAGAAAGGGATTATCTGATACTGCACTTAGAACTGCAGACTCTGGGTATTTGACAAGGAGACTTGTAGATATATCACATGATTTGATTATAAGAGAAGATGATTGTTGTAATGGGAGAGATGATATACCGTTTATAACTGTGCGAGCTTTTAAAGATGGAGATGAAGTTATAGAATCTTTAAGAGATAGAATACTTGGTAGATATATTGCAGAAACTATAGTAGATAGCGAAACTGGTGATATTATTATTGAAAAAAATAATATGGTAACATTAAAAACTGTTGATAAGATATTAAATGAGCTTGAAAAGACAGGTAGAGATAGTGTGAGAATTAGGTCAGGTCTCACTTGTAAATCAAAGTATGGTGTTTGTAGTCATTGCTATGGATCAAACCTTGCAACTGGTGAAAAGGTAGGAATAGGTGAAGCAGTAGGTGTTATTGCTGCCCAGAGTATAGGTGAACCTGGAACACAGCTAACAATGAGAACTTTCCATACGGGAGGTGTTGCTGGTGGGGATATAACACAAGGTTTGCCTCGTGTAGTTGAGTTATTTGAAGCGAGAAAGCCAAAAGGTATGGCAATAGTTACTGCAAATTCTGGTAAGATAAAAATTTCAGAGGATGGAAAGAAAAAGGAAGTAAAAGTTATTGATGATGAAAATCATAAAGAGATGAGTTATTTTATACCATTTGGTTCAAGGATAAAAGTAAAAGATGGAGATATGGTTACGGCAGGTGATCCATTGACAGAGGGAAGTATCGATCCACATGATATACTTAATATTCAAGGGGTGGAGGCAGTAGAAGATTATTTATTAAAAGAGGTGCAGAGAGTTTATAGATTGCAAGGTGTTGAAATAAATGATAAACATATAGAGTTGATAGTTCATCAGATGCTTAGAAAAATAATTATAGATGATGTAGGTGAGAGTAAGTTTTTACCAGGTGCATCCGTTGACATTGCTGATTTTGAAGAAGAGAATAATAAGTTAAAAGAAATGGGGTTAAAAGTGGCACACGGTCATCAAGATTTAAAGGGCATAACAAAGGCAGCACTTGCAACAGAATCATTCTTGTCTGCTGCTTCATTCCAAGAGACCACAAAAGTATTGACAGAGAGTTCAATACTTGGAAAAGTTGATAGATTGCAAGGGTTAAAAGAAAATGTAATTGTTGGTAGGTCAATTCCTGCTGGAACAGGTATGAGACAATTTAGAATGGCAGATATCTCAACTATGCAACCAAGAGTTAAAAATACACAAGAAAACCAATTTGAGTATGATGCCAATGCAATTCAATATGAAGCAAAAGAATATGTTGGTGGAGATAACCAACAAGATAATCAAGAGACAAGCGAAGAAGTAGAATAAAAAGTTATAGTTTTGTGAATTGCAGAGACGAAGTAGGTAGTAGAGCTTTACGAGCCTAAATATTAAATAGTAGTATTAAAAAAAATAAAAGGAGTATACTTATGGTAAACAAAATTAAAAACATTGCAATTATTCTTGATTTTGCAGTTTCTATAATTGCATCATCACTACAAAATAGTAATCCACAATTATCAGGAATGCTATTTGGAGCTTCTGCTGTAATTTTACTTGTTGCAGTAGTTTGTGTAATAATAGAATTGATTAAAAAGAAATAATTAAGGCAATCTCTAATAATATAAATTTTTAATAGTGCATTTTTAAAATTACGAATAGTGAAGGTACGGTAGGCAACTTTAGCTAAGTTGTTTGCTTTTTTGAGATTTCTTTAATATATATTCAATTATTTAAAAAAATTAATTATTTTTTTATTGACTAAAATAAAGCAATATGATAATATCAATTTTGTTGTTTTAAGTTGCTGGTGTGGCGGAATTGGTAGACGCCCAGGACTTAAAATCCTGTGGGTAGTAATACCCGTACCGGTTCGATTCCGGTCACCAGCATTATAATAATGATGTGAAATAAAAAATGGCAAGAATAAATTTGCCATTTTTTTATTTAAGGCAACCTCTAATAATATAAATTTTAAAAAGTAGATTTAAAATTACAAATAATAAAGGTTCCATTAAAATCTTAGATAAATCGCTAGACTTTTTAGGGGTTTCATTAAAGTTTTAATGATGTTTTTTATAAAAATTTTTATAGTGCTAATTTAATAAAATATTTATAGTTCGTTAGATAGTTTAACTATTTTTTCTTTACTATCTTTATTCAAAGAGCCAAGAATAGTCACATTTGATAAAAGTTTTATATTTGGTAAATCTTTTAACATATTTGTGAGTAATTCAACAGCTCTTGGTGCCCAAGTTCCACCTTCCATAATGCCTATGTTTTTATTTTGAATTTTATGTTCCACAAGCCTATTTGCAAAATCGTGCATAATAGGGAATATACTGTTATTGTAAGTTGTAGTCGCGAGAACTAAATTCTCATACATAAATGCTTTTGATAGTGCTTCATTCATATCACACCTTGCCAAATCAAAGATTTCTACGGTCTTACCTTTTTCTTTTAAAAGGTTCGAGAGTTCCATAACTGCTTCTCTCATATGGCCATAAACTGTAGTATAAGCAATGTATATGCCATCTTTTTCTTTTTTGAAACTTGACCATGTGTCATATAAATTTATATAGTGAGAAAGGTTACTATCGAGTATTTCGCCGTGAAGTGGACATATTTTATTAACTTTAAGTGCAGGTAGTTTCTTTAATAAATTTTGGACGAATGCTCCATGCATACCTACAATATTAATATAGTATCTTCTTGCCTCATCATCCCAAGGTTCATTTGTCCCTATCACACCAAATTTTCCAAAAGCATCTGCAGAGAAAACTATTCCCTCACTTTCTTCATAAGAAATATGCACCTCAGGCCAATGAACCATCGGAGCAGAAATGAAATTAAGAGTATGCTTTCCAAGATTAAGTTTATCACCCTCTTTTATAATTATTTGTCTATCAGAAAAATCAGATTCAAAATAATTTTTTATCATAGTGAAAGCAGAAAAAGAAGAAACTATTTTGCAATTTTTATATTCCATGAGAAAGTTTTTTATGTTTGAAGAATGGTCTGGCTCCATATGATGAACAACAAGATAGTCAGGCTCTCTATCATTTAATTCTTTTTTAATATTGTTTAGCCATTCATCTTTAAATCTCATATCTACGGTATCGAGCACAGCAATTTTTTCATCCAAAATAATATATGAGTGGTAACTCATTCCATTTGGAACTCTATACTGCCCTTCAAAAAAATCAAGATTTTTGTCACTTACACCGACATATTTAATACTATTTGATATTTCCATACTTGCCTCCTTGAAATTTATTTGTGGCAACCTCTAATAATATAAATTTAAAAAACTCATTTTTAAAATTTTTAGATAATGTAGGTTACCTTGTATATATTATAAGTGTTTTTTAAAATAATTACTATATTAAAAATTTTGGATAATAGTGTGTGAATTTGGGGTATTGCAAAATTTTGGATTAATGATAAAATATTTTATAGTAATCTCTAATAATGTAAATTCTGAAAATTTATATATGTTATTTGCATAGGAGGCTGTTTTGCAAAAAAAATTCAAGGAGGTTTTACATATGGATTTTTTTGAAGTAGTAGAAAAAAGAGGAACTTATAGGCTTGATTTTAAGGAGCAACAAATCTCTGATGACGATATTATAAAAATTGTTAATGCAGGTTTACTTGCTCCATCAGGACATAATTTTCAAACCACAAGTTTTGTAATAGTTAAGGATAAAGAGCTTAGGGATAAAATATCTACACTTATGCCTACAAAAGCGACAAAAACTGCACCTGTGATTTTAGTAGCTTTATCTGAAAAGAAAATGTATAAAGTAAATGAGACAGCACATTTTTATTTTGACACAGAAGATTATGCTGCGGCAGTGGAAAATATTTTGCTTGCAATTACTGCAATGGGTTATGCAGCCGTATGGATGGATGGTATGTCGAGAATGGATGAAAACTATAAAGAGATAGCAAAAATATTAAATGTTCCAAGTGATAGAACTGTGAGAACAATTATTCCATTTGGTGTTCCTATTAATGAAGTTAAACAAAATAGTAGAAAGCCATTTGAAGAAAGAGTTGTTTGGGATAGATTTTAGTATTTAAGGCTACTAATTATTTGTGATAATGTAAAAGGTGAAAAAATGATTGAAAATGAATATATTATACGGTTAGAGAAAAAAGAAGACTATAGAGAAGTTGAGAATCTTGTAAGGGAGTCTTTTTGGAATGTGTATAGACCTGGATGCAGTGAACATTATGTCCTCCATATATTAAGAGATGATATTGCATTTGTAAAGGAACTTGACTTTGTAATGGAAAAAGATGGTAGGATAATAGGACAAAATGTATTTATGAAAACGATTATTGAAGTAGATGATAAAAGAGATGTGCCTGTTTTGACAATGGGACCAATATGTATTATTTCAGAACTTAAAAGAAAGGGATATGGGAAGGCATTACTTGATTATTCTTTAGAAAAAGCTAAAGCTATGGGATTTGGGGCTGTGCTTTTTGAGGGGAATATAGGTTTTTATGGGAAATGTGGTTTTGATTATGCAAGCAAGTTTGGTATCAAATATCACGATTTGCCAGAAGATGCTGACTCTTCTTTTTTCCTTTGCAAAGAGTTAATAGTAGGATATTTAAATAATGTAAAAGGTGTGTATCAAACTCCAAAGGCTTATTATGTTAAGGATGAAGCCGTATGGGATTTTGATAAAAGCTTTCCTTATAAAGAAAAGTTAAAACTACCTGGGCAAATATTTAATTAGAAAGTATAAAATGTAGATTATGATATAAATATTAAAAATATATTAATATCTGCTGTGAACCCTAAATAAATGACTTTTATATTTTTAGAACTTATAAAGTTTAAAAAAAAATTTTAATTATTTTTTTATCATAATACGAAATAAAGGAAAGGGAGCTATAATTTTAAAATCTTACTAACAGAAATTTGAATTTATCTTATTAAATCAACATTTGAAACTTTTAATATTTTATGATATATTTTATTTATGGATGAAAAATTAATTGAAAAATATCATAAGAAATTCAAAAAAGCAACCCTTATGGATGACCATAAGTTTCGTAAAGTATGTGAGTCAAAAGAAGCTATTGAAGAAATTTTAAGGGTAATATTAAAAGATAACAAATTAAAAGTTGTAGAAGTAGTAAAACAGAGTAGC
>CAMIYN010000050.1 GCA_946403075.1 uncultured Lachnospiraceae bacterium
AGATTTGAAAAATTAAATAAGATAATAAAATCATCAATTCCATTAAATAATGATGTATTTATGTTATTTGCAATGAATAAGGAATTTTGTGAAGAGTTTTTAAGAGTAATATTAGAAGATAAAAAATTAAAAGTTCTTGAGAATAAAATTCAAAAAATAATACCAAGCATAGCAAATAAAAATGTAGTATTAGACATGTTATGTAAAATAAGTGGTGACAAAATAGTAAATGTAGAAATCCAACTTGTAAAAGAAAAACATCATGCCAAAAGAATATTCACATATGCATCAAAGATAAGAAGTTATGAGATAGAAAAAGGTGTAAAATATGGTGAAGTAAAAGATATTATAATGATATATTTAACGATTGATGATATATTCAAATTAGGAAGCACAGTATATGAAGTAGAGATGAATATAGTATCAGACCAAAAGGAAATTGTAGATAAGTGGGATGCAGGATTAACAGTATATTATGTAAATACAAAAGGACTTACAAACAAAAATATAAATGAATATTTAAAAATGTTGACAGATACTAAGACATTAAATAAAAATTATAAAATAACAAATAAAATAAAAACAGAGATATATAGTAAAGGGGGAGTAGTTATGAGTAAAGAAATGATGGAAGTATTAGAAGATGTTAGATTAGAAGCAAGAGATGAGTGGTTGAAAAAAGGAAGAGAAGAAGGGATGGAGACAATTTTAATTCAACAATATAAAGATAATATTATATCGGCGAGAGATGCTGCAAAATATTTAAATACTTCTGTGGATGAGTTTTTGAAATTGGTTTAACTTATTGAATTAAAACTTTTGAAATGCTATATAATTATATATTTAACAGTATTTTAAAATAAATTTGAATTTGAGATATAGTCAAAATTTAAAACAAATTAATAGAATAAATATATACTAATAATGTTATTTTTTAAAAATAAGTAAATTAAGTTTAAATTTGTTAATATTTTGTTAAAAAATATATATAAAAATTTGTAGTTTTTTATTGATTTTTTTAATAACATATGTTATTATTTTCATTGCTGTGGCATGGTAGCTATGATTTTTGAGGTTGTTATACTGCTAAATAAATAAGGCGATATAAGTTTTCAAAAGGAGCGAGTGTCAAAATAATTTGACTCAAGTCACTGTACATATTAAATTTTTCTCGTTGTGTTTTTTATATGGCACACCCGAGTCCGTGTACAGTCACCCCAAGTTAAATATAGTTGTTTAAAGGAGGCGACTTTTTTTATGGCAAAGCATGTTATGAGAATTATTTTAAAGGGTTATGATCATACAATAGTTGATGATGCAGCGAGTATGATTGTAGATAATGTAAAGAGGAGTGGTGCAGATGTTTCAGGACCAATTCCACTTCCTACAAAAAAAGAAGTTATAACTATTTTGAGAGCAGTTCACAGGTATAAAGATAGTAGAGAACAATTCGAACAGAGAACTCACAAGAGAATAGTTGATGTTCTAAGTCCAAGTGAAAAAACAATCAGCACTTTAAATAGTTTAATAATGCCAGCGGGCATTCAAATAGTAATTAAGAATTTATAATTTTGCATGAACTTAATAGTTCCAATACGAAAGGAGAAAAAATGAAGAAAGGAATTTTGGCAGAAAAAATAGGTATGACACAAATTTGGAATGATAAAGGTGTTCTCATACCAGTAACTGTTCTTCTCGCTGGACCTTGTTCTGTGGTTCAAGTAAAGACAAAAGAAAAAGACGGTTACGATGCAGTAAAAGTTGGATTTAAAGATATAAGAGAAAAATTAGTAAATAAACCAACTATAGGACAGTTCAAAAAGGCAGGAAGTCAAGTAAAAAGATATTTAAGAGAGTTTAGATTTGAAAATTCAAATGAGTATCAAATCAATCAAGAGATTAAAGCAGATATTTTTGCTGTAGGGGATAAAGTAGATGCTACAGCTATTTCGAAGGGTAAAGGATTTCAAGGTGCGATAAAGAGACTTGGTCAGCATAGAGGACCTATGAAACATGGTTCTAAATTTCATCGTCATCAAGGTTCAAATGGTCCAGCAACTACACCAGGTAGAGTTATGAAAGGAAAGGGAATGCCAGGACATATGGGTTTTGAAAAAGTAACTACTCAAAATTTAACAGTTGTAAAAGTTGATGTAGAGAAAAATTTAATTTTGGTAATGGGCTGTGTGCCAGGACCTAAAAAAAGTTTAGTTACTCTTCGTGAGTCTGTAAAGGCATAAGGAGGAAATTATGGCAAAGGTATCAATTTATAATATAGAAGGAAAAGTTATAGGTGATATGGATATAAATGACAATATCTTTAATGTTGAGATAAATGAACATTTATTACATAAAGCTGTTGTAACTAATCTTGCAAACAAGAGACAGGGAACACAAAAACAAAAGACAAGAGCAGAAGTTAGAGGCGGTGGTAGAAAACCTTGGAAACAAAAAGGAACAGGGCATGCAAGACAAGGTTCTATAAGAGCACCACAGTGGAAAGGTGGCGGAGTAGTATTTGCTGCAACACCAAGAGATTATTCGTTAGATATGAATAAAAAAGAAAAAAGAATTGCTCTTAAATCTGCACTCACAAATTGTGTAAAAGATAATAATTTTATAGTAGTAGATGCAATTAAATTTGATGAGATTAAAACTAAAAAATTTAAAGCTGTTCTTGATAATTTAAAATTAGAAAAGGCAGTCGTTGTATTGGATAGTAATGATAAAAATGTTATTTATTCTGCAAGAAATATAGAAAATGTAAAAACTGCTGGTGTAAATGAATTAAATGTCTATGATATTTTGAAATATGAAAAGATGTTAGTTACAAAAGATGCAGTTAAAAATATCGAGGAGGTATATGCATAATGGCTAATTTAAAATATTATGATATTATAAAAAAACCAGTAGTATCTGAAAAGAGTATGATGGAAATGAGTAATAAAAAATATACCTTCATAGTTCATAAAGAGGCAAATAAGATACAAATAAAAGAAGCCGTAGAAAAGATGTTTGATGGAACAAAAGTTGAAAAGGTAAACACTGTAAATGGCAAAGGCAAAAAAAGAAGAAGAGGCACAGTGATAGGAAAGACAAGTGATTATAAAAAAGCAATAGTCACATTAAAAGAAGATAGTAAAGAAATAGAAATGTTTACTTCTTTATCTAAATAATCAAATTCAAGTATGGGGATAGAACCCCGCAAAGGAGAATAAAAAATGGGAATTAAATCATTTAAACCATATACACCATCAAGAAGACATATGACAATGCTTGACAATAATGAGATAACAAAGCACACTCCTGAGAAGTCATTACTTGCTAAAAAGAACAAAACTGCAGGTAGAAATAATCAAGGAAAGATAACAGTTAGACATATTGGTGGTGGTAGTAGACAAAAATATAGAATAATAGATTTTAAGAGAAATACCAAAGATGGAATGAAAGGGATTGTAAAAGGAATAGAATACGATCCAAACAGAACTGCAAACATTGCATATATAGTATACGAGGATGGGACAAAATCTTATATACTTGCACCAAATGGTCTTAAAGATGGAATGGAAGTATATAGTGGAGAGTCAGTAGAAGCTAAAGTTGGTAATTGTTTGCCACTATCTAATATACCAATAGGAGCAAGCATCCATGCAATAGAGCTTGTTCCAGGTCATGGGGCACAGATGGTTAGAAGTGCTGGTAATAGTGCACAGCTTATGGCAAAAGAAGGAAAATATGCCACTCTTAGACTTCCATCTGGTGAAATGAGAATGGTATCGATAAATTGTAGAGCAACTATTGGTGTAGTAGGTAATCTCGAGCATAATCTCATAAATTATGGAAAAGCAGGCAGAAAGAGAAATATGGGTATTAGACCAACAGTTAGAGGCTCAGTTATGAATCCAAACGACCATCCACATGGTGGTGGAGAAGGAAAATGTAGTATAGGTAGACCAGGACCTTGCACACCTTGGGGAAAACCTGCGTTAGGACTAAAAACAAGAAATAAAAAGAAGAAATCAAATAAGATGATAATAAGAAGAAAAAATGGTAGTGTTATAAAATAAGGAGGATAGATAGATGGGTCGATCATTAAAAAAAGGTCCGTTTGCGGATGCAGAGTTGTTAAAGAAGGTTGAAGCAGTGGCAAAATCTGGGGAGAAGAAAATTATAAAAACTTGGTCAAGAAGGTCAACTATCTTTCCACAAATGGTAGGATTAACGATTGCTGTTCATGATGGTAGAAAACATGTGCCAGTATATATAACTGAAGATATGGTAGGACATAAGTTGGGTGAATTTGTTGCTACAAGAACTTTCCGTGGACATAGCAAAGATGAAAAGAAAGCACAAGTGAGTGCTTCATAATTTAAGGAGGTAAAATATGGCTAAAGGGCACAGAACCCAAGTAAAAAGAGAAAGAAATAAAACAAACAAAGATATAAGACCAAGTGCAACACTTAGCAATGCAAGAGTTTCAGTTCAAAAAGCCTGCTTTGTGTTAGATGCGATAAGAGGCAAAGACATAACTACTGCAATTGGTATAGTGACATACAGCCCAAGGTATGCTTCAAGACTTATAAAAAAATTATTAGAATCTGCAATGGCAAATGCAAAAAATAATAATAAGATGGATCAAGAAAGATTGTATGTAGCTGAGTGCTTTGCTAATACGGCACCAACTTACAAGAGAATACATCCAAGAGCACAGGGTAGAGTATATAGTATATTAAAAAGAAACTCACATATTACTGTGATTTTAGATGAAAAGAAGGAGGCATAAGGATGGGACAAAAAGTTAATCCACACGGATTGAGAGTAGGAATAATTAAAGATTGGGATTCTACATGGTATGCAGAAAAAGATTTTTCTGATTTATTAATAGAAGATTATAAATTGAGAGAATATATAAAAAAGAAATATTTATCTTCTGGTATATCAAAAATAGAAATACAGAGAACACCAGGAAAAGTAGAAGTAAATATTTATACTGCAAAACCAGGTTCAATCATAGGTAAATCTGGTGCTGAAATTGAAAAATTAAAAAAAGATATTCAAAAATTGTCAAAGTCTACTGTTGGTATCAATATAAAAGAAATTAAAAAACCTGATAGAGAGGCACAACTTGTAGCAGAAGGTATAGCACAAAATCTTGAAGGAAGAATGCCATTTAGAAGAGCTATGAAGCAAGCTATGGGAAGGACAATGAAGTCAGGAGTTTTAGGAGTTAAAGCATCGGTAGGTGGTAGACTTGCAGGTGCAGATATAGCAAGGACAGAGTATTATAGTGAAGGAACTATACCATTACAGACTTTGAGAGCAGATATTGATTATGGGTTTGCTGAAGCTGATACAACTTATGGCAAATTAGGTGTAAAAGTTTGGATATATAAAGGGGAAATACTTCCTGAGAAGAATAAAAATAAAGTGAAATAATTAAAATGGAAGGAGTAGGTTATGTTATTACCAAAGAGAACAAAGTTTCGTAAGCAATTTAGAGGTTCTATGGCAGGAAAGGCTACAAGGGGAAATAAAATTGCATATGGAGATTATGGATTGGTTGCAACAGAGCCATGTTGGTTGAAGAGTAATCAAATAGAAGCGGCGAGAGTTGCACTTACAAGATATATAAAAAGAGGTGGACAGGTATGGATTAAAGTTTTTCCTGATAAACCAGTATCAAGTAAACCTATAGGTGTTCGTATGGGTTCAGGAAAAGGTGCAGTTGAATTTTGGGTAGCTGTAGTAAAACCAGGTAGAGTACTTTTTGAAATAGGGGGCATACCAGAAGCTGAGTCAAAAGAAGCATTGAGACTAGCAATGCACAAATTACCACTTAAATGTAAAATTTGTAGTAAATCAGATTTGGAAGGCGGTGTTTAAATATGAAAAGTACAAAATATCTTGATGAATTGAACACTAAGACTATAGAACAATTAAATATGGAATTGGCAAATGCAAAAAAAGAGTTATTTGATTTAAGGTTAAAAAATGCTACTAATCAACTTGATAATACAAGTAAAATTAATACAGTTAGAAAAAATATAGCTCGTATACAAACTGTTATCACTATCAAACAAAGAGCATGAGAAAGGAGCAAACAATGGAAAGAAAATTAAGAAAAGTCCGTATAGGAAAAGTTGTAAGTAATAAAATGGATAAGACTGTTGTAGTTGCTATTGAAAATCATGTCAAGCACCCACTTATAGGAAAAATCATAAAGAGAACTTATAAATTATATGCACATGATGAAAAAAATGAGTGTAATGAGGGTGATACAGTTCGTGTTATGGCAACAAGACCATTATCGAAGTTAAAGAGATGGAGACTTGTCCAAATAGTTGAAAAAGCAAAATAAGAATTAATAAGGAAGGTATAAGAAAATGATACAGCAAGAATCAAGACTTAAGGTTGCTGATAATACAGGTGCAAAAGAGCTCTTATGTATTCGTGTAATGGGCGGTTCTCTTAGAAGATATGCACATATAGGAGATACAATAGTTGCTTCTGTCAAAGATGCTACACCTGGTGGAACAGTAAAAAAGGGAGATGTTGTAAAAGCAGTAGTTGTTAGGAGTGTAAATTCTACGAGAAGAAAAGATGGTAGTTATATTAGATTTGATGAAAATGCTGCAGTTATTATAAAAGAAGATTTAACTCCAAAGGGAACTCGTATTTTTGGACCAGTAGCAAGGGAATTGAGAGACCACGGCTTTATGAAAATTGTTTCACTTGCACCAGAAGTGTTATAAGGAGGCTTTATGAATAAGATAAAAAAAGATGATATAGTTAGAGTTATCACAGGAAAATATAAAGGTAAAGATGGCAAAGTGTTGGTATTTGATTCTAAAAATCATAAAGTATTGGTTGAGGGGATTAATATTGTTACAGTTCATCAAAAAGCAGGAAAGACAAAAGGTGCTAATGAAAGTGCAAGAATTAAAAAGGAAGCATACATTGATGCTTCAAATGTGATGCTTTTAGTAGATGGTAAAGTAACAAGAGTTGGCTTTAAAATAGATGGAGATAATAAATATAGATTATCTAAAAAAACTGGAAAAGTTATTAAGTAAAGGGGGATAAGGTTTTGTCAAGACTAAAAGATTATTACAATAATGAAATAAAGAAAAATTTAAAATCAAAATTTAATTATGACAATGATTTGAGTGTTCCTAAACTTGATAAAGTAGTCATAAATATGGGAGTTGGAGAGGCAAAAGATAATTCTAAACTTCTTGATAGTGCTATGAAAGATTTACAGACAATAACTGGTCAAAAAGCAGTTTCTACAAAAGCAAAAAAAGCAGTTGCTAATTTTAAGATTAGAGAAGGTATGGCTATTGGATGCAAGTGCACTTTGAGAGGCGAGAAAATGTATGAGTTTGTAGATAGACTTATAAATCTTGCTCTTCCAAGAGTTAGAGACTTTAGAGGTGTAAATCCAAATGCATTTGATGGTAGAGGAAATTATTCATTAGGTATAAAGGAACAAATAATATTTCCTGAAATAGAATTTGATAAAATTGATAAAGTTCGTGGAATGGATATTATATTTGTTACCACTGCGAAAACTGATGCAGAAGCAAAAGCATTATTAACTGAATTTAATATGCCATTTGCTAAATCTTAAAGGAGGGAATATGGCAAAGACTTCAATGAAGATTAAACAACAGAGAAAAGCCAAATTTTCTACACAAGAATACACAAGGTGTAAGATATGTGGTAGACCACATGCTGTGTTGAAAAAATATGGAATATGTCGTTTATGCTTTAGAAAGCTAGCTTATGCAGGACAGATACCTGGTGTAAAAAAAGCAAGTTGGTAAAATAATAAAAAGGAGGATATCACATAATGGGTATGAGTGATCCAATCGCAGATATGCTAACGAGAATTCGTAATGCAAATACTGCAAAGTTTGATGAGGTGTTAGTACCTATGTCAAAAATAAAATTATCTATAGCACAAATTTTAAAAGATGAGGGCTATATAGGAAATTATGAAATAGTTGAAAATGGAAAATTTAGTGATATTAAAATAACACTAAAATATAGAGACAACAAGATGACAAAAATTATTTCTGGTATTGAGAGAGTTTCAAAACCAGGATTAAGAAAATATGCTGGAAAAGAAGATATGCCACAAGTTTTAAATGGACTTGGTGTAGCTATTGTATCTACTAATGAAGGAGTTATGACTGATAAAGAGGCAAGAAAAAGAGGCATTGGTGGAGAAGTATTAGCATTTGTGTGGTAATTCTGAAAACTGTAATAACAGATAATATAAGATAAAGGAGATTTTTATGTCAAGAATAGGAAGAAAACCTATAGCAGTTCCAAATGGTGTGACAGTTGATATAAAGCCAAACAATGTTGTAACTGTAAAAGGTGCAAAAGGTGAATTAACAAAAAGTTTTGTTCCTGATTTAGGTATAAAACTAGAAGGAACAGAGATTATAGTAACAAGACCAAATGATTTAAAAAAGAATAAATCTTTGCATGGTTTAACAAGAACTTTGATAAATAATATGATTTTAGGTGTGTCAGAAGGTTATGAGAAAATATTAGATATCAATGGTGTGGGATATAAAGCAAACAAGCAAGGTAAAAAATTAACTTTAAATCTTGGGTTTTCACACCCTGTGGTTTTGGAAGATCCAAGTGGAATAGAGACTACTGTTGAAGGTGAAGATAGAGTTTTAAGGATTAAAGGTATAGATAAAGAAAAAGTAGGTCAATATGCTGCTGAAATCAGAGGACTTAGACCACCTGAACCTTATAAAGGTAAAGGAATTAAATATAGAGAAGAACACATTCGTAGAAAAGTTGGAAAAACTGGTAAAAAATAATTAGGAGGATTTAAACGATGATAAATAAAATAAATAGAAAAAAGGTTCGTATAAAAAAACACAATCGTATTAGAAATCGTTTGAGTGGAACTCCTGATTGTCCAAGATTAACGGTTTTTAAGAGTGATAAACATATTTATGCACAAATTATAGATGATGTGGCAATGAAAACTTTATGTTCAGCATCAACAATAGATAAGGGGGTTGATTTATCAATCACTAATAATTTAGATGCTGCAAGTTTTGTTGGTAAAGTTATCGCAGAAAGAGCTAAAGCAAAAGGTATCAATCAAGTAGTATTTGATAGAAGTGGATATATTTTTCATGGAAAAGTAAAAGCTTTAGCAGATGCAGCTCGTGAAAATGGACTTGAATTTTAAGGAGGGTTGATATGGCAAAAGAAATAATAGATGTAAATAGTTTAGAATTAAATGATAAAGTAGTTTCTATTAAGAGAATATCCAAAACAGTAAAGGGTGGTAGAACTATGAGGTTTTCTGCTCTTGTTGTTGTAGGAGATGGACACGGCTATATAGGGGTAGGGCATGGCAAAAGTGCAGAGATTCCAGAAGCAATAAGAAAGGGAAAAGAGCAAGCAATTAGAAATATTGTAAAAATAAGTATGGATAATAACCAATCTGTTCCACATGACTATATAGGTGTGTGGGGAGCAAGTCAAGTATTGATGAAGAGAAGTAAAGAAGGAACAGGACTCATAGCAGGTGGTGCGGTGAGAAATGTTATGGAGATGGCAGGCATTAGAAATATTAGGACTAAGTCTCTTGGTTCAAGAAATAAGACAAATGTTGTGCTTGCAACTATAAATGGTTTGATAAATATGAAATCACCAAGCGATGTAGCAAAATTAAGAGATAAAGATGTAAAAGAATTACTCGCTGGAATAGTAAAAAAATAAGGATGGTAATTTGATATGGCAAATAAGTTAAAGATTACACTAATTAAATCTCCTATTGGAGCTATACCAAAACAGAGAGCAACTATTAAAGCACTTGGTTTAAAAAAGATTAGACAATGTCATGAACATCAAGATAATAGTGCAATTAGGGGAATGATACAAAAAGTAAATCATATGGTTAAAGTAGAAACTGTATAAGGAGAATTTGATATGAAGTTATCAGAATTACATAAAGCTGAAGGCTCAAGTTTTAATAAAAATTTTAGAAGAGGAAGGGGTCATGGCTCTGGCAATGGAAAGACTGCTGGAAAAGGACATAAGGGTCAAAAAGCAAGAAGTGGTGCACCAAGATTAGGTTTTGAGGGTGGACAGATGCCCTTATATAGGAGAATTCCTAAAAGAGGTTTTTTGTGTCACAATAGACTTGATATAATTGCAATTAATGTAAGTGCACTTGATAAATTTGAAAATGGAACTACTGTGAATGCAGAATTAATTAAAACATCAGGTCTCGTTAAAAACATTAGAGATGGTATTAAAATTTTGGGAAATGGTGAATTAACAAAACAATTAAATGTTGAAGCTTTGGCTTTTTCTCAATCTGCAAAAGAAAAAATTGAAAAAGCAGGTGGCACTTGCAAGATATTAAGTCACAGTGAGGATAAGTAATTATGCTTGAAATGATAAAAAATGCATTCAGAGTAAAAGAAATTAGAAATAAGATTTTATTTACTTTGTTTATGTTACTTGTAATAAGAATAGGTTCTAATATTCCTGTCCCTGGAGTTAATACAAGTTTTTTCAAAGATATATTTGATAGATTTAAAGATAATGATGCTCTCGGTTGGATGTCAAGTATGACAGGTGGTTCATTAGAACAGATGTCAATTTTTGCTCTATCTATAACACCTTATATTACATCTTCTATCATTATGGAATTATTAACTATTGCTATACCATTATTAGAAGAGATTCAAAAAGAGGGTGAAGAAGGTAGAAGAAAAATTGCTGAATATACGAGATATGTAACTGTGGCTCTTGCTCTACTTGAATCTACTGCTATGGCAATAGGATTTGGCAATCAAGAATTTCTAAAAGAGTTTAATGCAGTTTCTGTAATAGTATGTATTTTTTCAATGACAGCTGGTTCTGCTTTTCTTATGTGGACTGGCGAGAGAATTACAGAAAGTGGAATAGGAAATGGTATATCAGTAGTTCTCTTATTTAATATTGTATCATCACTACCAAATGATTTTAATGCTTTGTATGAGAGATTTATACAAAATAGTAGAGGTCCTGCATTTTCAATTATGTATGTTGCTATAATTATACTTGTAATGTTTTTATTAGTTATGCTATCAATTATACTTGAAGGTGCGAGAAGGGAAATTCCAGTTCAATATGCAAGTAGAATTGCTGGTAGAAGTAGTTATGCAAGTAGAGATAGTAGTATTCCATTAAAAGTTAATACCGCAGGAGTTATACCTGTAATATTTGCTTCATCAATAATGTCTCTACCAATAATTATACTTCAATTTATGGATCAGATGAATTCACCTCTTGGAAATGCTCTTAGTTTTTTAAGTTCAAATGCTTGGTTTAGACCTGATAGATTATTTGATAACATAGGACTTTTATTATATATATTTTTAGTAATATTTTTTGCATATTTTTATACTTCAATTACATTTAATCCAAATGAAGTAGCAAATAATATTAAAAAACAAGGTGGCTTTATTCCAGGAATAAGACCAGGGAGCGAAACTGCAGAATATTTAAGTAGACTTTTAAATAAGATTATTTTAATAGGTGCAGTTGGTTTATCAATAGTTGCTATAATCCCTATAGCGATTTCTGGAATTTTTAATATTGGTAGAATTTCATTTGCTGGCACATCTCTATTAATAGTTGTAGGAGTGACTATTGAAACTATAAAGCAAATACAATCACAATTGGTTGTTAGAAATTATAAAGGCTTTTTAATAGATTAAGGAACATTTATGAATATTATTATGTTAGGTGCCCCAGGTGCAGGAAAGGGGACTATATCTACGAGATTAAATGAAAGTTTTAATTTACCACATATTTCTACTGGTGATATATTTAGGGAAAATATAAAAAATGAAACCGAATTAGGTAAACTTGCAAAAAGTTATATTGATAGCGGTAAACTTGTTCCTGATGAAGTCACGACTAATTTAATTTTAAATAGAATTGAAAAAGATGATTGCAAAAATGGTTATATATTAGATGGCTTCCCAAGAAATTTAGTGCAGGCAGAAGGATTAGAAAAGTCTCTTTTAAATAATTCAAAAAAAATTGATTATGTTATATATGTATTTGCTGATGAAAATAAAATAGTAGATAGATTAACAGGCAGAAGAGTTTGTGAAAAGTGTGGAACTCCATATCACATACGGACATTGAAATCAAAAGTTGAAGGAATTTGTGATTTATGTGGTGGGAAATTAATTCAAAGAAAAGATGACACAGAAGAAGTTATTAGAGATAGATTAAAAGTATATAATGAACAAACAAAGCCATTGATTGATTATTATAGAAAAAAAGGAATTTTAAGAGAAGTTGATGGATTTGATACTGTTGAAAATGTATTTAACAATGTTATAAAAGTGTTGGGTTTAAAATAGTAGTAATATGGTCTATATTAAATCTGATAGAGAAGTTCAATTAATGAGAGAATCTGCAAAAATACTTGCTCATATCCATAGTGAAATTGGGAACTATATAAAAGCAGGATTAACTACATATGAAGTGGATAGGTTTGGATTTGATTTGATAAAAAAATTTAATGCTAAAGCTTCTTTTTATAAATTATATGATTTTCCAGGACATTTTTGTGTATCTCTAAATGAACAAGTAATTCATGGTATACCATCAAAAGATGTATATATAAAAGATGGAGATATTGTAAAAGTTGATGGAGGAGTATATTACAAAAATTTTCACTCTGATGCTACGAGAACTCATATAGTAGGGAAAGTTAGTGAAGAAGTTAGATTATTTGTAGATAGGACTAAAAATTCTTTTTTTGAGGCTACTAAGGTTTGTAAACCTAAAAATCACATAAGAGATATAGGTTATGCGATTTCTGATTATATAGAAAGTTTTGGATATTCAGTTGTAGATGAATTTGTAGGTCATGGTATTGGACTCGAATTACATGAGGCTCCTGAAGTTCCAAATTATAGAACAGTTGAAAAAGGAGTTAAATTACAAAAAAATATGACACTTGCCATTGAACCTATGATAAATATGGGAACCAAAGATGTAACTATTGATAATGATGGATGGACTGTTAAGACTGCAGATGGTAAATTATCTGCACATTATGAAAATACAGTATTAATAACAGATGATGGTTGTGAAGTGTTAACTATCTAAAGGAGATGTATGTCAAAGTCTGATGTAATTGAAATAACAGGAGTTGTTCTTGAAAAATTACCTAATGCTATGTTTAGTGTAGAACTTGAAAATGGTCATAAAGTTTTGGCTCATATATCTGGGAAACTTAGAATGAATTATATTAAGATTTTTCCAGGTGATAAAGTGAATGTTGAGTTATCACCATATGATTTGTCAAAAGGGCGGATAATTTGGAGAGATAAATAGTTTACAAATTTTTATTTTTTTGATAAAATAAATTGTTTATGAAAGAGGAGATTAATTATTATGAAAGTTAGATCATCAGTAAAACCAATATGTGAAAAATGTAAAATAATTAAGAGAAAGGGTTTAATAAGAGTAATCTGTGAAAACCCAAAACATAAGCAGAGACAAGGTTAATAGGAGGAAAGTATGGCAAGAATATCTGGTGTTGATTTAC
>CAMIYN010000051.1 GCA_946403075.1 uncultured Lachnospiraceae bacterium
TTCTCTGTGTCTTATTCTAAAGAAAAAGCGAATCTCATTCAAGAGATTTCGCTTCTATTATTTAACATATATTTTTATAATATATTTAACCGAATCAAAAATCGCTTTCAATCCCTTGTGTTATAAAGGAAAAGTCCGAATCACGAAGGGAAACATTTTTCAAGGTCAAGGGAAACATTTTTCAAACTGAAGGGAAACATTTTTCAAGTGTTTTTTTGAATGAAATTTGATTCCCTTTTTGAATGAAGTCACACATTTTTCAAACACATTTTTTCAAAGAAATTGTTGTGACTTTGAATCCGAAGTGACACATTTTTCAAAGTCTTGTGACAACTTTTTCCGAGTTGAAATCTTTGTCACTTTTATTTTATTATTATTGATATTTTTTCAATTGAAGGATTCTTTGTTTGTTTCTTCTTTGTTTCTTTTCCCCTGATTTTGTCCTTTGTCTTTTGAGTTCTCTTCTCATTGATTGTGATATAGTCTTCATTCTTCACAACTTTGTCTTTTGTAGTATATAGAATAAAGTCATCAATGTTGTTGTCTTCTTTTGCTTTTCTCAAGTAGTGAACTATTGAATCAACAAAAAGAGGTCTTTCTTTGTTATGTTTCCAAGTTTTAGGGATTCCGATTCCTCTTTCTTCATCAAACTTGCAATCTTTAGCGATTGAATCAATTGTCCTTGTTGCTTTGAACTTCCATTCTCCTCGAAAGTTCTTTTGATTTTGCATTACTTCAAAAGGTTGAAATATTTGTCTTTTAGGATTTGAGATGATATTTCCTTCATCATCTTTGATTCTTGTTCCTTCGAAATAGTATTCAAGGAAGTTCTTTTTTGTTTTATCTTTCTTCATTGATTTGTTGTTCTTGTAGTAGTTAAGATTTGCAATGATTGTCTTCAAGTTTCTTGTGACTTCATTGTTGATTGTTGAATCGGTCAAGTAGGAATCCATTTCAAGCGGTAAAGAAGCGAATCTTCCTGTTAATTTTAAGAACTCAAAAATCGGAATCGGTTTTTCATCAATGTCATTGAACTTCCAGAAAGTGTTGTTGAGTGTTTCTTCATCTGATTCAATGGAAAGTCCTTTCAAACTCACAAAAGGTTGAAGAGTAGAGATTTTCTTGATTTTATCGAATGGGAATTTGATTTCTTCTCTTTTGATTTTTTCTTTTCTTAACTCTTCGAGCTTCTTCTCCCATTCATCATTGTTGTTGATTTGTCTGAAGATTGCTTCGTTCTCTTCTTCAAGTGTTTTGTCATCAATTCCATAATATTTGAAGAAATATTCTGTTGTGTCGAGACTTCCGATTGCACTCATTAAAGAGATAAGTTCTCGATTTGTTTTTTGAAGTAAGTCCTTTGAATAGTTTGTGACTCTTCCGCCTTTGTTTAAGTAGATGACATCTTTTGTCGAGAAGTTTATTCCTTTTAACCTGTGAAATTGTTTCTCCATTAAGTTTTGAATTGTCATCAATGATTCAAGAGTCTTGAAAGTGTCTTCAGTAAACTTCAAAGGGTATTCTTTCATCATAACTTCGACAAAGTATTTGTTGTCATTGTCTGAAGAAATATCAAAGACAACTTTTTCAATCTTTCCTTCTTGCTTTTGTAGGAATTTGTCTTCAATCTTTTGTCCTGAAAGCATTAGTTGAGGAACAATCTTTTCTGTTGTAAGAACTTTCCTGTCTTTCTCACTTGTGACAAGATATTCTTCGACAATTTCTTCTTTTTGTGGATTCCATTCTTTTGATAAGTCCTCAAGGTCTTCAAGTGTATATTTCAAAAACTCAAAAAATCTTTCTTGTCTTTCAATGTCCAATTCCTTGAACTCTTGTCTCTTCAAGAATAGATTTGAGAATAATTTTTCAAGTGTTGAAGTGTTTTGAAATAGTAAGAAGCTTGTGTTGTAGAAATCTTCTTTGAGGTTTCTGTCCTTCTCTTCAAGTTCATCTTCTTTTATTCCTTCAAAATAAGGATTTGAAGCTCTTGAGAAGATTGTCAAGATTTCGTTGTTATATGAAGAAATAGTCTTTCGAATCTTGATTGCTTTCTTTAGAATGTCAATCTCTTCTTGTAAGTAAGATTTGAAGTCTTCTTCTGTGATATTTTCAAAGTGAATTTCTGTTGACTTATAGAGAATATATTTGAGAGGTTGTTCTCTCTTGATTTCTCTTCCTGTTTCTAGGTGGTCAAGTTCAATTCTTGAAGGTCTCTTTTCAAAAAGCATTGCTTCTTTTTCAATCTCTTCACTTGCTTTCTTTACTTTTTCAAACTCTTTCTCTGTGAGTTGTTTTTTCATTTCTTCTTCTGTTGTTGCTCCGATTTTCTTCAATTTTTCTTGAAGATTTTTCGGAATTTTTCTTGACAAAAACTTCTTGAATTGTGTTTCAAGTTCTTCTCTTGTTGTTCCATTTCCTTGAAGTTTCTTTGAAATATCAATGAAAAGATTTGAGATGAAGTCAATCTCTTCGCTTTCGAGTTTGTATTGAAGAATTGTTTCTTCGGTGTCTCCTGTATCTTCAAAAATCTTTGACACAAGTTTTTCTTGTCTTTTATTAAGAGATTCGATTTCTTTGATAAGTCTTTCCTTGTCTTTTATGTATTTATTGAAGAATTGTGTTCCCTCTTCAATTTCTTTTCTTGTAAGAGGATTCTCTTTGTATTGAAGGTCGAGTTCTTCAAAGACAGGTTTCAAACTCTCCGAAAGTCCTTCCGCAATCTTTGTGACTTGCTCTGTAAAAGGAAAAGTCATTTGTTCAACACTCTTTGAGATATTATTCACAATTTGAAGTTGTGGTTCAATAAAGTCTTGAATCACTTTTGAAAGTCCTTTCATTGACTCGGTCGCTTTCTTCAGTTCTTCTTCTGTTGGAAAGTGGTCTCGAATTGACTTGATTTCGCTTTCTGTGAGTCTCTCTCCTTTTTGACTTTTTTCAAGAGCTAGTTGAAGAAGAGCTTCTTTCTCTTGGTCATAGTTCTTCAATTTTATGATTTTTTTGTCTTGTTTTTCTTCTGACATTGTAGTGTCTCCTTTCAGAAGCTTCCTCTCACTCTCTCCTTGTATTCAATCCATTTTCTTTGAATAGAGTTTTCATCATCTTGAGAAGTTGCTCCGATTCTCTTTTCGAAGTCTTCCTTGATTAGTCTGTTGACATAATCTTTTCGACTCTCCATTGTGATATAAGGTTGTTGTTTCATATAGTCTTCAATTTCTGAATCAACAATGAATGTGATTTTGTAGTTTTCTTCAGGGTTGATTCTAGGTCTTCCGATTGCTTTCTTTTTCTTTTGGTTGTTTATTATATCATTTTTTTGTGGTTTTGTTTCTTCTTTCTTTTCTTCCTCGATTGGTGGTTGTGTTTCTACTTCTCGAACTTGTTCTTCTTCAAGTGTTTCTTCAAGAGTTGGAAACAATCCTTCAATCGCTTTGTTTGTTTCATTCTTTTTCATTTTCTTTCCTTCCTTTCATTTCCTGAAGTGTAGTGTCTCTTCATCATTCTTCTTCATTGTCTTCGGGTTGGATTGGTTTTCCTGTCAAGTATTCTTGAATAAATGATTCATAATCTTTCGCAACTTTAGACTTCGGATTGTATTCAAAAATAGATTGAAGTTGTCCTTGTGATTTCTTGATTTCAATTGATTCTCGAATTGTAGTCTCAAAGACAGGAAATTTCATTTGATTTGCTATTCCTTGCAAGTCTCCTTTTGTCATTCTTGAGAACAAAGTTCTTGCTTTGAATCTTGTGAGCAATATTCCTTTGATTTTCAAGTTTGGATTTGTTCTTTTCTTTACTTGTTCAACAATTTCAAGTGTTGTTGCTAGTCCTTGCATTGAATAGGTGTCCGCTTCCATTGGAATTATTATTTCATCACTTGTTGTCATTGCGAGAATGTTGAATCTTTCTGTTTTTGGTGGTGTATCTATTACAACAAAGTCAAACAAGTCTTTCACTTCTTCAAGTTTGTTTCTTAATAGTTGGAAGTCTTCATCTGTCTTCGCTTGGAAGTCAAGTCTTGTTCTTGAATCTCCAAAAATAACAAAGAGATTGTCTCTTGCTTTGAAAATACATTTTCGAATGTCTTCTCCTTCAATCAAGTTTTGAATTGTGTTGACTTTCATTGAAGGTTTAAGTCCGAAAGTGTTTGACAAGTTCTTTTGTGAATCAAGGTCGATTGCAAGGACTCTCTTTCCCTTCATTGCTAGTCCTGAAGCAAGTTGAATTGAAGTTGTTGTTTTTGCGACTCCGCCTTTTTCATTTGTGATTGTGATTGTTTTCATTCTTTCACTTTCCTTTCTACTCTCTCAAGTGGTTCTTTTATGATTTCATCATCTTTCAAAGTCACAAGATTGAGAGTGATTTCTTTTATTTCTTCATTTGTTTTGAACTCTTCTTTTCTTTCATTGAATATCTTGTCCGCTTCTTTTTTCATTCTGACATAGTGACTCTCTGAATGTGAATCGAAGATTGTTTCAATTTCAAACTTTCTCATTGATTCCCCTCTTTTCTTTCTATTTGTTTTTGATAAGTTTCAAGAATTTTCTCTTGTAGTTCTTCTTCTGATAGTTCCTCAAAGTATTCTTTCATTGTGTCCATTATTTCAAGAGGTTCTTCAGTAAAGAAAGACTCGTGATTGTATAACTCAAGAAGAATGATTTGTTCAATTGTGACTTTGTTTTTTAGTTCCTGAAGTAGTTCTTTGTCTTTCTCTCTCCATTCTGTAAAAGTTGGATTGATTGAGATTGTTGTTTCTCCTTCTTTTACTTCAAAAACATTGAGTCTTGTTGCTTCTTCCTGAACTTGTTCTTGATATTTTCTTATAAGTTCAAAAGCTTCCTTGTTTGTCATAGTGTCTCCCCTTTTTAGTATTCATCACAAAAGAGAATGTTTGTGACAATGTCGAATCCTTCCGCTTGATAAAGTTCTGTTATTATATAGATATTTCCTTCACAAGTTGAATATTTTGAAAGAACTCTGTCTCCTTCAAGGTCGGTTTCAATTCCTCTCATATTTGCTTCAATGTCCTCTTGAACAAGGTCTCCGAAGTCATTGTTGAAGTGTCTTTGAAGAGCTTCTGTGACTTCTTTTGCGAATTGTTCATTCTCGGCGATTGTGTCATTGATTGTTCTTGTCATCAATGTTTGATTTCTTTCTTGTATATCTGATAATTTTTTCATCTTTCTTTCTCCTTTCAAAAAATCTCTTTTCCTGAATCTCTTTGTTGTATTATGTAATCATATAGAAGAACAATGTCTCCTTCTGTGAGTGAGTCTATTCTTTCAATATGATTGAGACAAGTCTTGTTTGTGAAGAATAGTTTTCCTTCTTTCATAGTGACTTCAAGACTTCTTTTGTTATTGGTTGGAATGTTCAAGAAGCTTTCTCTTTTAGTTTCTTTTTGTAGAAGATTGAGTTGTCTTTCAAGTTCTTCTTGATAACATTTCAATTTGTTTTTGCAATAGTTCTTTTCATCATTGTCGAAGTCATCTGATTCAATCGCTTCTTCAAGAATCCTCTTGTGTTCAATTATGGTATAACAAGAGACTTTGTGTTCCCTGAAGTAGTCTGTTGTATAAAATGAATAGATTCTCGACTTGATTTGCTCTTTTGTCATCATTGTTCTCATTGAATGTCCTTCTTTTTTATTCTGTATTGATTCCCGATTTTATAAGCTTTGATTGTTCCTTTCTTGATTTGATTCAAGATTGTCTTATAGTGAACTTTCAATTCTTTTGCGAGTTCTTCGGGTGTGTAGAACTCTTCTTCAAGTCCTTTTGCTCTCTCCTTCAAGTCAATTGTCGGTCTTCCCATTTTTGATTGATTTTCATTCATTCTTTGTCATTCTCCTTCCATTTTTATGAGTTTTGTTTTATAATTGAATAAGAAAGAGACTTTGAAGCATTTCTTTTGTGGTAGATTGATTTTGCTTTGACAATAGTTTCTTTTTTTATTTCTTCAAGTATAGTCACAATTGAATTGATTGTGTCTTTTATTTTGTCATCAATTTCGGAAGCAACTTCTTTGAACTCTTTTCTTGTTTCTCTTGTAGTGTAGTAAATAACGAATAAGAACATTCCTTCCATTAAGATTGAAACAATTATGAAGTCATTGTGAGCTTTTAAGATTTGAACAATTGCAATCGGAATCCATAACAATGAGAAAATATTTTCAAACTTGATTCTTGATAGTTTCTTCATCATCTGTCCTCACTTCCTTTCAATCCCTCTTCAAGACTCTTTTGAAGGTCATTCAAGAAAATTTTTCTTCCTTCAATGTTTTTCCCTCTCAAGATTTGATTTGTTGATTGTAAGAAGCTTTTGACTTCTTCTGATTGTCCTTCAATCATTTCTTCAGGTATTAAGAAAGACTTTTGTTCCTCGAATGATTCTCCGAAGAATAAGAAGTTCATTTCTTCTCTTGTAAGTTTCAAAAGTTGTTGTGTTTTGAATATTTGGTCAAGATACAAGTTCCCTTCATTCATATTTCTTTCGAATGTGTTTCTCTTTAGGTTGATAAGTTTGAAGAAGTCTTCATCTCTTTCAAAGTTTTCCTTGATTTTTTTGTTTAAGAGTTCAAGTCTCTCTTCTTTGTAGTCTCCTATTTTAGACACAAAAGTGTCTTTTTTATTTTCTTTCATTTGAGTAGTGTCTCCTTTTCTTTTATAAATTTTCAATAATTTTTGATAGTTCTTGAAGTTTAATTTCATCAAGGTTCTTGACTTGTTGAATGATTTCTTGTTGTTCTTTTAGTTTGTTTTTATTAAAGATTTGATTGTAAATGTCATTTGAAGTTGTCATCTGTTCTCTCTTGTCCTCTTCGGTGTATATTTCAGAAGTTGAGATTGAATTGTGTCCGAGTTGGATTTTTACTTCTTCGAGGTCTCCGCCTTTGTGAATGATAGTTCTTGCGGTTGTATGTCTCAAAGAATGAGCGGTCAATTTGTTTGAGTCGAATCCTTGCTCTCTGAATATACTTTTCAAAAGTCTTGAATAAGAGGTTTCACTTATTCTCCCCTTGTTCCTGTTTCCTGTTCCTGTGAATAGTGGTTCATCTTGTTTCCTGTGTGGTCTTGTTTCAAGATAGTCATTCAAGAATGGTTCTATTTCTTCAGGTATAAGAACAAAGGTGTCTTTTGAAGAATGTCTTTTTCTTTGAATGTAGATTCGCTTTTTTCCTTGTATGGTTTCAATGTCTTGTAAGTCAATCAATCGAGCTTCATTGATTCTCATTCCTGTGGTCACAAGTAGAAGAATAAGAGCTTTGTCTCTCTTTCCTTTTGTTGTTGTGGTGTCAATCCCTTCAATTATTCTTTGAATCTCTTCTTCTGTGAAAGCTTCTTTCTTGTGGTGTTTGTCTTCTTGAAAAAGGTCAATGTTCATTGTTATGTCTTCATCAAAGAACTTTTGATTCTTCCTGTATATGTAGGAATAAAAGCTTCGAGCGATTCTCAAGTATTGATTTTTTGTTCCTGTTGAGAGGTTTTGTTCACTCAAAAATGAAGTATAATCAATCAAGTCTTTTCTTCTTGGTATTCTAGGAAATCCCCCATTCACTTGAAGAAAGAGCAAGAATTGTCTCAAGTATGTGAGATAATTTGAAGCGGTTTTCTTGCTTCTTGGTTGAATCCATTCTTCAAGATAGATTTCAAAGTGTCTTGTTTCAAGTTGGAAGTCATCTCCATTTGTCACAAGAGAAGGAAGTTGATTGAGTGTGATTGATTGATTCATCTCTCTTCACTCTCCTTTCTTTCAAACAAGAATTTTTGTGAGTAGTGTCTCTTCTTTTCTTGTTTTCTATTTTGATTTTATACTTTTTATCTCTATTTGTCAATACTTCTTTTTATTCTTTTCGAATTTTTTGTCAATTTTATGTAATAGCACGAAAAAGGCCATTTTTAAGCGATTTCAGAGACTTTCTCTTCTCAAGGTCTATTTCATCAAGGAAGGTGTGTTTTGAATGAATAAGAGGTGTTTCTGAAGGTCATTTTTTGACTATATAAGAAAATTGTTTCTTGTGACTCATATTTGAAGGATTTTTGACTCATTTTCCAAAAAAAACTTATAAAAAAATTATTTTTTGTGTGTTGAGGTGGGGTGTGGGTGTTGGTCAATGTCATTTTTTTAGTCTTTAGGGTATGGGGGGGGAAGGTTTTCTCTTCTCTTCTGTCCTTGAATACCGATTGAGCAACATTTGAAGAATGTGTGTGTTCCTGAAAAAATCGTGCTTTGTATTTATTCATCATTTAAAGACTATTTGAGACACTTTTCCTTCTGAATGAGTATTTCATCACAAGAAGAATGTTTCGTTGAATATTTGCAAGGATTTTGTGAAATATTTGACTATTTATTGAAGATTTTATGACATAAAAAAAGAAGAGTTCATCTCTTCACTTCTTTGATTGTTAGTTCGGGGAATTTATATTCAAAGAGCTTGTTCTTGAGTTGATAGTCTCTTGTCTTGAATCCTTTTGTGTCCTCAACAATCCTTTTCCCTGTTCTTTTGTCTATATAAGAGAAATCTCCTTTGTAAGTGATTGCTCTGAAGGTTTTTCCATTCTTTTTGAATGAAGGTTGAAGTTCAAAGGAAGGTTGCAAGATTAAGTCTTCAATCTCGTTTGCTCTTTCAAGTAGCTTCAATTCTTGAAATCTCTTCGCCTCGAGTTTTGAATCGAATGTTATTCCCTGAATAGTTGTCTTCTTATTATGATATTTCAGGAATGTCACTTCCCTTCGGTCTTGATATGTTCTCATAGTGTCGAAGGTATATGTCAATCGCTTTGACTTTCCTGTTGAGAGATTCTTGATTGCAAGTGTCTTGTCTGATTATTTTCAAAAGTTCTTCGAATGAGTCATTGAGTCCTTGCTCGAATAGTTCTTGCGATTCTCTCCTCATTTCTTCTTTTCTCTCTTGAAGATAGTCTTGAACTTCTTTGTCTTTTAAGTATTCAGAAGCGGTTGTTCTTCCTATTCCTAAATTATGACAAGAAGTTGTGATTTTTCCTGTCTTGATATATTCTTCACAAAATAAAAACTTTTTGAAAGATAGTCCTTCCCATTCTTTTGAATGTTTCTCAAGAGTGGAAGGAACAAGCATTTTTGACTTGTCTCTCCATAGTTTTTGAAGTTCATCTTGTATGTCTCGAAGTCTCAAGGTGTCATCAATTTGGAATCCGCATTTTTCAAGTAAAAGTTGAACTTCTTCTCTTGTGATTGAGTAGTTGTTCTCATAATCGGGAACAATTATTTCTTCATAAGTCTCAAGGATTTCTTTCTTTTCCTTGTTGTCTTTGTCTAGGAAGTGAAGTCCTTGAATGTATTTATTCCAACAATCGACAATGTAATATCTTTCACGAATTTTCTCTTCATAAATGTGAGAAGCTATTTCACAAAATAAGTCTTCCTTCATCATCATTTCATTGTTGACACTCTCAATTGTTTGAAGAATTTCTCTTGTTTCTTCAATGTCTTCTTTTGTAGGATTGTAAAGACAATCTCCATTCTCTCCGACACAATATTCAATCAAGAGTTGTTTCTCTTCTTTTGTCATCTCACTTCATCTCCTTTTGTAGTTTCAAAATGATTTGATTGAGTTTCCTTGAAGCTTGATTGTTTGCTATTGATTGAGTGTTTAAGTCTGACATAAGTTCAAAAGTCTCAATAAGAGAATCAAAGTTCATTTTCTCGATTGATTCCTCTAGGAATGAGAATCTCTCTTCAATTGTCATCTTTTGTGGTTCTATTTTCTGAAGTTGTTTGAATGGTCTTATTTGCTCTTTTTGAGTGAAGTTCTTCTTCCCTCTTTCAATAATCCTTTCAAGCTTCTTTTTGCTTTCCTGTTTCATAGTGTCTTCTCCTTTCTGTCTTATTTTGTCATTGATTTGATTAAAGATTGAAAGTCTTTTGAATCAAGGTTCTTTGATTGCTCTTTGACTTCTTTTTCAATTGCTTCATTCAAAAAAGTGTTGATTCTGACATTCTTCTTTTTACATAATAATTTCACAAGAGTGAATGTGTCTTTTTTTAAGAATTTTATTGAATAAGTCTCTTTTTTCATTGAGTAGTCTCTCCTTTCTGTTATTTCATTATTAGTCCAATTATTAAGACAAGAATTGCGATTCCTTCAATAATATTTGCAACAAAAAGTCTCTTATTTTGGACTTTGTAAGAATGTAAGATTTCCATTGCGATTGAAGGTCTTTCTTCTTGCTTTTCTTCTTTGATTTCATTCTTTTTCATAGAATTTTCTCCTTTCTCTTCTCGATTGTTCTTCAATTGCGACTTTCATTGTGAATTGATACATTTCAGGATTTGTCTTCATAAGACTTCGCATTTGTTCTTCATTTGTTGCAAGGTCACAAAGACAATGAATCAAGGATTCTCGGAAAGTATTTCCTCGAGGTTTGTTGTAGGTTTTCTTCATAAGTTCAAAGCTTTTATTCTTCTTCAATGTCCTCATCTCCTAAAAAATCAAAGTCAAAGTCTGTTTCAGGAAGGTCAAGTTCAAGCTCTTCTTCAAGAAAATCCAATTCAGGAAAATCAATGTCGGGAATATCTATTTCAGGAAAGTCCATTTCTTCAAAAGACTTCATTGATTCAGAAATCTTCTTCGCTTTCCTTTCAAGTTCCTCTTCTCTCTCGAATGGTTGAGAATATCTCAAAAGAGCTTTGATTTTCTCTTCTTCTGATAAGGAATCAATGTCCTTTGTGTTGTAAATGGTTTCAAGTCTCTTCCTGAAGTTCTCATTTGAAAAACTATTTGAAAGAACTCTTCGAAGAGCGGTGTCCATTTCTTCAAGAAGGTTCTCTTTCTTCGGTTCAATTGTTTTCATTATTCCTCACAAGATTGTGAAAGTTTATTCCAATAATTGAGAGAATAAAGTCTCACTTTTTCCCTGTTGTTTGCTCTCCATTTCCTTTGATAAGCATTGTATTTGTCTTTATTCTTGGAAATATATTTCTTTTGGTATTCCTTGAATTGCTCTTTGTGTTCTTCTCTGTATTTCTTCAAGTATTCTTTGCGGATTTCTTTTGCTTTTTCGTTCATTCAATCACTTCTCCTTCTTCTTCAGTTTCTTCAATACTCTCTCCACTCTTTGAAAGATAAGAACTCACAAAAAGATTGATTGAGAATATTTTTCGAAGTTTTTCTCGGTCTTGGAATGGAATTGTCCATTCTACCGAAGACACTTTCCCTTCAATGTAAGTTATTTTTGAAGGTTCTCCGATTTTTTTCTTGATTCTGTTTCCTGTCGCTTGATTTGTTGTGTATAGGTTCAACTTATTGTCAAAATGGTCGAAATTGAGAATCGTTTCTTTTTCATCTGTTGGAATTGAAGTCCATTTCATTTGAGTTTCATCTCCTGTCTTGTAAAAGTTTTCATCTCCAAAAGTATTATAACACATTTTGAATGTTTTATCAATTTTGTTTGTTTTGTTCTTTCTATATTTTCAAAATGTTTTGTTCTTTTTGTATGGTCGAAATATATAAAAAGATACAATTGAAGAATGTCTCTGTTTGTATCAATTCCCTTTCTTGTCTATATATCACAAAGAATGTTTCTTTTTTTAGGGTGTCGGAATGGTCGGAAAGTTCAAAATGTTTCTTCAGGTCAATTCTTTTTTAATTTATGAAATATTTTATTCTTTTTGTGTGTTTTGTATGGTCAAAATGTTTTGAATGTTTTGTTTGTTTGCAACTTATAAAAAGAAAGTCAAGTTTTGACAGGTTCAAAGAGTAGGGAAGAACTTCATTTGAATGTGACAAAATGAAATCATTCTGTAAGATTCAAGGACTTGTTGTTCCTGTTGCTATAAAAGAAAAAACTTTGAATCAATGAAAATGAATATTCTTTTTTTCATTTTGTTAGATTGCTATTTTTTAGAGTGAAAATCAATTGTCCTCTTATTTGCTATTTAAAGCCGATTTGAGCGACTTTTCTCTCTAGGTGGTGCAATTATACTTGAAAGAGTAGTTTGTCTCTATAATTGCAATTTTTTTGTGAATTATTAGACAAAGAAACAAGTCTTGTTGAGTTTGACAAAAGGAGATAGAACAATCAAGCTCGAGAAGATAGATTGTGACTCAATTTTTCTTTTTACTCCAAAAAGGAATCAATGTCTTTCAGAAGATTTCTCTTGAGATTGAGTTTATTTTTTTTCATTTTTAGAAAGTCATCTTTTTGATACAAAAAGAGGTGTTGTTCTCTATTTCACGAACTCAACAAAATGAGATAGTTCTATTAAGTTCGATTTGACTCTTTTTGATTGCAAGTTTTCTTTTGATATATAAGAAGATTGTCAAGGTCAAGAAATTAGTCTTCAAAAATTGAACACACTTTTTTTCATTTTATTACATTCGACAAAAAAAAGAAGAGTTTTGAGTTCTCTTCTTATAGTTCATTGTAAGTTCTTTCTTGACTTCTTTTTTTAGAGTAGAAGTCTTCTTCTCCTTTGTCATTTTCTGTGAATGTGTTTGAGATTCCATTGAAAGTGAAGTCGATTGTCTTTCCTGATTGTCCGAATCGTTGCTTTTGTATAGTAAGAGAGATTTGTTTCGGATTCATTGAGACAAGGTCTTTTCTTGAGATTGTAGAGCTTGGATTGTGTTCCCATTCAGAAAAGTTCAATTGCAAGTTGTAGTCTGAAGAGTATTCAAGGTCACTTGTTCCTCTTCCTGAATCAATTCTCGATTGTTTTTCTTGATTTCCTTGTCTATTATTTGCAACTAAAATGAAAGCAAGTGAATTGTTGTCAATGACATATTTCTTCAAGATTCGTTGAGTCTTCTTCACAATGTTCATTTCATCATCTCTTGAGTCTTTAGATTGTAAAAATTGAATATAATCAAGAACAATGACAGGACTTTCCTTTCCTTGCTCCTTGCATTTATTATTGATTTGATTGATTGTTTCTTCCATTTCTTGAAGTGTTGCTCCTTCAGGATTTATCACAAGAAGATTGTCGAGTTCCTTTGTCTCTTTTAATACCTCAAGAACTTTCCCTCTTTGATATTCTGTCATCTTGTTTGTGTCATAAGATTGAAGGAAGTTTGTTGAGGAAATAGTCATTCCGCCTCTTATGAATGAAATATGAGAGAAGAACTTTGAAAGAATTTGTTCTGTTGAGTTTTCAAGTGTGTAATAAATGACAGGTCTTGTCTTCAATTGGTTCATTGAAAGATTGATTGCAATTGTTGTCTTTCCCATTGAAGAAGCTCCGCCGATTGTCACAATTGATTGATTTGAAAGTCCGCCTTCAAGAACTTCATCAAGGTTTGAAAATCCTGTCGGAATTGGTTTGAATGTTCCCTTCAATGAGGTTTCAAAGAATGAATCAATGTTGTTGTAAGCATTTAAAGAGTCAAGGTCAATGTCTTTCTTCTCTTCTTCTTGTTCTGTTGGATTGCTCTTTGAATGTTCTTTCAAGAAGTTTTCGTTGTCTTCTTTTGCGGTTGTAGTGACAAGATTGATTGCTCTTTGAATTGAGTTCTCTGAATAGTCTTCTCTTTTCCATTTTTGAAGGT
>CAMIYN010000052.1 GCA_946403075.1 uncultured Lachnospiraceae bacterium
ATTGTATACTATGTGCTTAGACTAATTGTATACTATGTTACCATACTGTACAGCATCGCGAGCCCGTAGCAAGACAGTAGCAAAAGTCGTAGGGGCGAAGTACCACGAGCCCGTAGCAATACAGTAGAGTTAATCGTAGGGGCCGTAGGGGCGAAGCACCGCGAGCCCGTATGCAAAATTGTAATATTAATCGTAGTGGTAATCTATTAGTAGACATACCACCACATACCCATAAAAAATTTTGAATACAAAAAAACTAAAACCATATTTAGTTTTAGTTTATAAATAACCATATTAAAATTTATAAATATATGAGAATAATTTTTTAAAACTATTAATAATTATATTTTAAATATATCTTCAAATCACTTTTTTTAACTTATATATTAAATAATATCTTTAAAACACATATTACAAAAAATTATAATACTTATATATATTTTTTTATATCATTTTGTTTATATTTTTACACTGAATCATATTATATAGGCTCAAAATCTTCACTTCTACATTATTGCTTGCTACTACATTTTTATTTCATCTCTATTATATTATTCTACAACTTTTTTCCTTCAAAAATTTTTTTTATTAGAAATAAAATGAAAAATACTATTAAGTTTAATCCTACAAAACAAATTGTATAAAAAGCTATTTGCAACAAAACAATTATATCTACATTTTTAAATTTTTCAACTATCTCAACTATATTTAAAAATAGATTATTCTGTTTTTTATTATTTAAACTTTTTTTTGCTATATTTTCATTTTGTTCTTTAATATTTCTATTAAAAAGCTCATAATCTAATAATTCATTTACATTAAATATTTTTTTTATAAAATTTTCTATGTTTTCACTAATGCTTATAGACAGGTCAGCTATTGCATCCAATTGACTATCAATTTTTTCATTAACTACTATATTTTCATTACTCTTATTTATATTGTTTTCTTTATCATTAATAGTTTCTTTGTCACTTAAAAAATTTTTTTCATCAGGTGAATTTTCAGTATTACTTGTTCTCTCCGAACCATTTAAAGGGGTTTTAATATATGCATATAAATCAAAACTTCTTATATTATCTTCCACATAAATATTTAATGCTTTTGTGTTTTCATTTTTTAAAATTTCCCCATCATACTCCCAGCCTACAAAACTTCTATCATTATCTAAATACAAATCAAATTTTTCTAAGTTTTCTATTTTATCATAAGTATAACTTACTGTTTTTACTAAATCATTTACCTTATAATGATATCTAACATCGAATCCCAATGGACTGAAAACTGGATATAGATTTATATTTTTATCATCTTCATAACTTAAATCTATAACTAACTCTTCATCCAAAAATAATACTTCACTTATATTTGGTTTTATTCCCCAACCCATAAAACTATATCCTTTAATAAAAAATTCGCACTTATTAATTTTAACTCTTTCTCCACAATAGATTATTTGCTTATCCATATTGCCATTTAATGATAAATCAATGCTATTTTCTTTGTTAAATAGCAAATTATATTTATGAATTTTTTCTATTTTTATATATTTAATTGTTCTACTTTTTAAAGTATCTATTATTTCATCACTATCTATTTCTTTTACCCACTCACTGCCATATAATGAATATGTTTCGTAGTATAAAAAATCTGCACCCAATTTATTTTTATCATCAACATAATTTATTGAATCATTAGGTCTACCAGAAAACTCAAAAATAACTTTATCATTCATATTTAACAAAATAAATCTAACTATTTTATTACATCCACATATACAACTATTCTCTTCTATATTGTCATATGGAAGATTAAAATTATGTTCTTCTACTATTTCCCATTTACAGTTTTCACATATTTTTTTATGTTCATCCATATTATTTTCTTCATATATATAATTATGACTACAATTAATATAATCCTTTAAATCAATAGAATAATTTGAAACTCCTGAACTATATAAATATTGACTTCCAGATGTGCTCGTATTCCTATCCCAATAAAAAGGAAAATAAAATCTAAAATATCTAAAATTATCAATCGTATCTTTCTTGATGCCAAATTTCAAATTAGATGTAAAGTCTCCTACACTTCTAAATGCATTTGATGAATTAATAAATTTAAACCCTTTTGTATCTCCCTTTGGACCTCCATACATACTACATATAAAATTATAACTATATGAATTCTTTTTAATGTTATTTGCACTTGAAGTAACAACTTGTTCGTATTCTGATATAGTTTTACCATCAAGATTTAAATAATATTCAACAGTATTACTCGTAGATGTAAATCTCATATAATTATAAAATAAAATTTTATCAATATTAGTAAAAGGAGCAATTACATAACCAGGTGTATTATAATACTTATGGTATAAACAAAAACCATATCCTTCGTCTCTTCCAATAAAACTTTGTGTAATATCAAAATAATAATATTCAGAATCTTGTGTGAAAATTACTTCGCTATCTACAATACTGAATATTAAATCAGATAAATTTACATATTCACGATATTCTGTCACCGAGCCACTATTTGAAATATATTCATAATATTTAGATATCCCTTTTGCATAGTTTATGTGATACTCAGTTTTACTATATATGATAAAAACTACAAATAAAAAAAGTATTTTATATTTTAAAAATTTCATATATCAAGTATATAAAAATAGTAAAATATATAAATACCCTTTTAAATATAATTCTCAAAAATTATTATAATTTACTTTTATTATTTTGGAGATTTAATATTTGATGAATTATCTTTTTCTCCACTCTTTTTATTTAACAATTTATATGCCTCAAATTCATCTGCTGAAACTAGTTGAAAAAAAAATGTTTGTTCCTTTTTTTCTATAAAATTATCGTCTCTATCTCTATATATATCGAGATTTAACATTGACATATCTGCATTACTCATAGATGCAAGATTAGGATACTGATTTATCAAATCATTATTCATTACATCATATTTTACTTTTAGCATAAATAATCTATCTTTTAATCTATTTGTTGATTTTAACATTTTATAGGTGTGCTCTGGTATAACATTAAAATCTGTGCTTGGTGTATATCTCTGCTCCATATTTCTTATCATTATACTCTTCCCATTTAAAATTCTACAATAATAATTATTTAAAATGAGAGGTCTTGCTAATACATTTCTATTAGATAAATTTATACTCACAGAAGTATTATCTTTTATTATGTATCCAGATATATTATACCTTGTTATGGGATCAACTATCTTATCCGAATATATACATTCAGCTTCATTTACATTTATCATCAAATCATACACTTCATTATTTTTATTTATTATCCTAGTATTAGCTGTAGCAAATACTAGGAAAGTTAAAAAAAACTAAAACAAATTGTTGATAATATAATTTTTATAAAACTCTTTTTACCCTTTTTCATTATTTTCCCACTACTTTTTAATTCATCACTACTCACAGTAAAATTTGTATCAGTAATTTTTTTATCATCTATTGCTACCCCACCTTGCTCTACTGTCCTTCTTGCATCACTCTTTGACTGACAAAACTTACTCTTAACTAAAAGTGACAATATGTCAATACTTCCATTATTAAAATCTTCACTCTTTAACTCAAGTTTTGGAATATTTTCTGAATCCAAATTTCCTCCAAATAATGACTCCGTTGCCTCTTTACACTTTTTAGCTTCTTCTATGCCATGTACCATTTTTGTAAGTTCATATGCGAGAATAACTTTTGCGGCATTAATTTTTGCATCTTTCCAAGATTCCATTTCTTTTATTTCTTCTAATGACAAAAATGTCAAAAGTTTTAAGCACTTTATGACATCTTTATCATCAACATTTCTCCAGTATTGATAAAACTCATAAGGACTGGTTTTATTTGCATCAAGCCAAACTGCTCCTTTTGAAGTCTTACCCATTTTTTTACCCTCAGAATTTAGAAGCAAATTGATAGTCATAGCATGAGAATCTTTTCCAAGCTTTCTCCTTATCAATTCAGTTCCAGCAAGCATATTAGACCACTGGTCATCACCGCCAAATTGCAAATTGCAATTATATTTTTCATATAACTTAAAAAAATCATAAGCCTGTATAATCATATAATTAAATTCTAAAAATGTAAGCCCCATCCCATCATTATTCATCCTTATCTTATAACACTCTGCTGTCAACATTCTATTTACACTAAAATGAGATCCGATATCTCTTATAAAATCAATATAATTCAAATCTCTAAGCCAGTCTGCATTATTTACAAGTATTGCTTTCCCATCACTAAAATCTATAAACTTGCTCATCTGCTTTTTGAAATTTTCACAATTTTTATCTATTGTCTCAACAGTCATCATCGTTCTAAGGTCTTGCCTACCTGATGGATCCCCTATCATTCCTGTTCCACCACCTATCAAAGCTATTGGTTTATTGCCTGCATCTTGTAATCTTTTCATTAAGCAAAGTGCCATAAAATGCCCCACATGAAGCGAATCAGCAGTTGGATCAAAGCCAATATAAAATATTGCTTTACCATTATTGATTAAATCTCTAACTTCCTCTTCATTTGTTATCTGAGCGATAAGCCCCCTCTCCACTAATTCTTCATATACTCCCATAATACCCTCTCAAAAAAATTATGTTTTTTTTATTTTTCCTTCCTTATGATGTTTTCTACAAAGTGATACATACTTATCATTTGCACCAAGCACTACTTGTTTGCCTTCTCTAACTATTCCATTTTCATTATATCTCGCAACTGTCGTTGCTTTTTTACCACACCAACAAACAGTTTTTACCTCTTTTATTTCATCTGCTATTGCTATTAATCTCTCGCTACCTTCAAATAATTCATTTCTAAAATCTGTCCTAAGCCCATAGCAAACAACAGGTACATCCAAAAAATCAACAATATCTGATAACTCATCTATTTGCTTTTTTGTAGCAAACTGAACTTCATCTACAATAATGCAATCATATTTTTTAATTTCATCCTTTGGCATACTAAGAGCATTTTCTAATGACACACATTTTTTTTCAAGACCAATTCTCGATTTTACTACATTTTCACCAAACCTAATGTCAACCAAAGGTTTACAAAGTAGTGCTTTTTTTCCCACCTCTTCATAATTAAAATCTGTCATAAGTGCATTTGCAGTTTTGCTTGAACCCATTTGTCCATAATAAAAATATAATTTAGCCATAATACCTCTATTTAAGGCACCCTCCATTAATGAAGGCTCCATAGGAAACCTTAGATAAATTGTTAGTCTTTTTAGAGGTTTCCTTAAAATACAATAAAAAAATGCGGGAAATGGGACTTGAACCCACACGAGATACTCTCACAAGATCCTTAGTCTTGCCTGTCTGCCAATTCCAGCATCCCCGCAGTAAAAATATTATGCCATTTGTGATTTTTTTTGTCAAGACAAATAACAAGAGTGTAAATAAATATTTATGATACTTATTCCTACAAATATTTAATCATTTGACAAAACATTTAAAATAATCTATAGTATATTTAATTTAAAAAAGGAGAATTGTTGCAATTGTAACATATATTATTATGAGTTTTGCTGATATAGTTTTTAAAAATATGTGTAAAGAAATACTTGAAAATGGTGTAGATACTATGGGGGAAAAAGTGAGACCCCATTGGGAAGATGGAACTCCTGCATATACGATAAAGAAATTTGGTATAATTAATCGCTATGACCTAAGTAAAGAATTTCCAGCACTTACACTCAGAAAAACTAGTATTAAATCTGCCTTTGATGAAATTCTTTGGATATGGCAAAAAAAATCAAACAATATAAAAGATTTAAATTCTCATATATGGGATGAATGGGCTGATGAAAATGGTTCTATTGGGAAAGCATATGGTTATCAGTTGTCAATAAAACATAAATATAAAGAGGGTGAATTTGACCAAGTTGATAGAGTTCTCTACGATTTAAAAAACAATCCCTATTCAAGAAGAATAATGACAAATATCTATGTCCACAAAGATTTAAATGAAATGAATTTATACCCTTGTGCATATTCTATGACCTTTAATGTCACAAAAGATAAATCAAATCACCTAGTACTAAATGCAATTTTAAACCAAAGGTCAAGTGATGTCTTAGTTGCAAATAATTGGAATGTAGTTCAATATGCACTACTACTTATGATGTTTGCACAAGTTTGTGATATGGAAGCAGGTGAATTAGTCCATGTAATATCAGACTGCCATATATATGATAGGCATATACCACTTGTTAAAGATTTATTAAGCAGAGAACCACTCAATGCTCCAATAGTCAAATTAAATGAAAACATAAAAAATTTTTATGAATTTACAACAAATGATATAGAAATAATAAATTACAATACACACGAACAAATAAAAAATATACCGGTGGCAATATAATGATAGCGATAGCATGTGTTGATAAAAATTTTGGAATAGGAAAAGATAATAAATTATTAATAAAAATCCCTGATGATATGGCTTATTTTAAAAATAATACTCTCAACTCAATAGTAATAATGGGTAGAAAAACTCTGTTTTCTTTTAAGGACAAAAAACCACTTGCAAATAGAATTAATATAGTTTTTACTCATGATAAAAAACTTAAAAACTTTTATTCAGATTTTGATAATCAAGATAACACAAAAATTTTTTTTGTGGATAACAAAAAAGATGCACTCAATTTAATATCAAAATACAATGACAAAAATTGTTTTGTAATAGGTGGTGAAAGCATATATAATTTGTTTTTAGATGACTACACAAAAATACTTCTTACAGAAGTTGATACTGTATTTAATGCAGATAGTTTCTTTCCAAATTTTGACAAAAAAAAATTTATAAAAACTTCATCAGACACAAAGTATTATAACAGTATTTCCTATAAATTTTCTGTATATAAAAAAATACGAGTAGACTAATACTCGTATTTTTTATTTAAATCATATTTATAATCTCTAAATAATAACCCTTTTATATATTTCCTTATTTTTTCTTTGTAACTTTTTTTGCAACAGGTTTTTTAGTGATTTTTTTTGCTGTAATTTTTTTTACTGGTTTTTTTGCAACTGCTTTTTTCACTGTCTTTTTTGCAGTCGTCTTTTTACCAACCACTTTTTTTTCTGTTTTCTTTGCAGATACCTTCTTTGTTGTATTCTTTGCTACTTTTTTTACAGCACTCTTTGCACTCTTAACAAGTTTTTTTGCCTTCTCTTTTACAATTGGAACATTCTTTTTTACTGTAGCCTTAGCTTTTTTAGTTATCTCACTTGCTTTCTTCTTTACTACTGGAACATTTTTCTTTACAGCATCTCCTGTCTTTTTTGCCAACTCTTTTGCTTTCTTTTTTACTATAGGGGCATTTTTCTTTACAGCATCCCCAGTCTTCTTTGCTAACTCTCCTGCTTTTTCTTTTACAATTGGAGCTTTTTCTTTCACATACAAAACTGCATCATCATATCCCTTTGCTATCTTTTTTCCTGTATCAGAATTTTTAAAATCATTAAATGCTTTCTCTGCACTATCAATTAATGCATCACCTTTTTCGCCTAAAAAACTTAAAGTGTCCATGCCTTTTTGAAACCAACTCTTATTGGTATCTTCTTTACTACTATCTACCTCACTATCAAAACTATTATTTGAATCACTACTTGCATAGTTGTTATTATAATTTTCTTCAAAGTCCATATTTGACCTCCATAAATTTTATTATAAATATTTTATCACAAAATTAATAATAATCAATATTTTTAAACAATTTTTTTACCAAAAACAAATTTTCCTGATATCATCCCATTACCCATATAGACAAATCTTTCAAATCTTTCAGCTATATTTAACTTTGGCATTAAAACTGTTGGAATTTTTGATTCATCAAGAACTAAAGCATCAAATTCATATCCCTTTTCAAAACTTCCAACTTTTCCAAAAAAACTGCCACCACCCTTTGTAGCCATATAAAAAGCCTCTTTTAGATTTACCCCATTATGGTTATTATCCACTACACAAGACCTAATTTTACCTACAGTTATTGCATCTTCCATTGCTCTAAACATAGAAATATATGAGCCACCTGCTATATCAGTTGCAAGTCCTACTTTTATTCCCATATCGAGATATCTTTTTATAGGAGCCAATCCACTTGATAAATTTCTATTTGAAGATGGGCTATGTGCTATCCAGACTTTATTTTTCTTTATTTTTTCTATACCTTTTTCATCTGGCCATACATAGTGAGCCATAATTGTATTTGTATGAGTTCCCAAAAGTTCAAATTTATCATATGCATCCTCATAACAATTAATCCCACTAACTAATTCTTTTACCCATTTTATTTCAGCACGATTTTCTGATATATGAGATTGAACTGGTAAATTTTTGTCCTTTACTATGTTTGATAAATCTAACATAAGTTCATCACTACAACTTGGAGTAAACCTCGGAGTAATAATTGGTTTTATATTTTTAAAATCTTGTGACTTTTCTACCCACTTAAGTGTATCCCTTATAGATTCAGAAGTTTTCTCTTGCAAACTTTTTACACTATTCCTATCCATATTGACTTTTCCTACAAATCCTTTAAGATTTGTCTTTTCTAACTTTTCCATCAAATAAAGAGTTGCAGGAACATGTATCGTAGCAAAAAGCGAAAATCTCGTTGTTGGTGATTTTTTTAATTCATTTACAAATATATCATATGCTAATTTTGCATATTTCATATTTTTGTATTTTGATTCTTCTGGAAAAGTATACTTATTTAGCCACTCAATTAATTCCAAATCCATATGCAAACCCATAAAACTATACTGTGGTGCATGTAAATGCATATCAACTAAACCAGGGATTATTAATTTGTTTGTGTAATCATAAATTTTAATCCCTTTATACTTATTAGGTAGTGTTTTAAATATACCTTGGCTTATTCCATTTTCACATACAACATAACTATCTTTTTTACTTACTAAAGTTTTTTTGTCATATGAATATAAAATATCACCTTTTATCGCAAAGTTCATCTATATATTCCACTTAATCTTAATTATGTGTTGAAGTATTTACTGCATATAACTCACCAAGTGCTTTTAGATAATTATATCTCGCCATTGCTTCATTTTGATTTTTAGTATCAAGTTCTTTTGCTCTCTCTTTGTCTTTTAAAGCAAGTGAAGAATATCTAACTTCTCCATCAAGGAATTCTTTATACTTATCAAAATTTGGTGCTTTACTGTCTAGGCTAAATTTATTTTCAGCGATTGGATTAAATCTAAATGTATGCCAATATCCACATTCAACTGCAAGTTTTTCTTCTAATTGAGATTTACCCATTCCCTTTTTTATTCCATGGTTTATACAAGGTGCATAAGCAATTATGAGTGAAGGTCCATTATAATTTTCTGCCTCAACTATTGCTTTTATTGCTTGATTCATATCGTATCCCATAGCAATCTGTGCTACATATACATATCCATATGACATAGCAATTGTCGCTAAATCTTTTTTCTTTACATCTTTTCCAGCTGCTGCAAACTGTGCCACAGAACCAGTTGGGGTTGATTTTGAACTCTGCCCCCCAGTATTACTATAAACTTCTGTATCAAATACTAAAATATTTATATCTTCATTTGAAGCAAGCACATGGTCTACACCACCAAAACCTATATCATATGCCCAACCATCGCCACCAAATACCCATTGACTCTTTTTAGAAAGGAAATCTTTTTTCTCCAAAATCTCTTTTGCAAGTGGGTCAGTATTTGTTTTCAATTTTTCAATCAATTTATCTACTGCAATCATATTTTCTTTTGAATTATTTTGTGTTTCTAAATATTTACTGAGTAATTCTTTTAATTCTCCACTTGACTTTAACATTAATTCTTCTGCTTTTTTTATCAGCATTTTTCTAATTGCATTTTGTCCTATGAGCATTCCATAACCAAATTCTGCATTATCTTCAAATAATGAATTATTCCAAGCAGGTCCTCTCCCCTTGCTATTTTTTGTATAAGGAGTAGATGGCGAAGAATTACCCCAAATTGATGAACAACCTGTAGCATTTGCTATATACATTCTATCACCAAAAACTTGCGTTATAAGCTTTGCATATGGAGTTTCACCACATCCAGCACATGCACCTGAAAATTCAAGTAAAGGTTTTTTAAACTGAGAACCCTTAACAGTAGTTTCTTTATATTTTTCTATGACATCATCTTTTTCAGAAAGTGTTGTAGCATAATCAAAATTCTTTTGTTCATCAACTACTTTACTTATATCAACCATAGTGATAGCCTTCTCACCTTTAAACCCAGGGCAAGCTTCACAACAAACTCCACAGCCAGTGCAATCAAGGACAGATGTAGTTATAGCAAATTTATAATTATCCATTCCATTCATATCTTTATATTGCATTCCATTTGGAACATCTTTTGCTTCTTTTTCACTCAATACTATTGGTCTAATAGCTGCATGTGGGCAAACAAAAGAGCAAAAATTACATTGAATACAATTGTCTTTATTCCAAACTGGAACTTTCACTGCTATGCCTCTTTTTTCATATTGAGATGTCCCAGATGGTGTCTTACCATTTGAGAAATCTACAAATGTAGATACAGGTAAATTATCACCAAGTTTATTATTTACATAGTGTTGAATACTATTTACAAATTTAACAGCATCCTTATCACCTTTTACAGATGCCATTTTTGTTTCACTTACTTTTAAATTTTTCCAAGCCGTTGGAACATTTACTTTTACCACTCCTTTAGCACCTTTTTCTATTGCATCACAATTTTTCTTTACAACATCTTCGCCCTTTCTTCCATAAGTTTTTCTTGCTGCATCTTTCATAAGTTCAATTGCCTTATCTTCTTTTATAATTCCTGTCAATTTGAAAAATGCAGATTGAAGTATTGTATTAATTCTTGTAGAACCCATGCCAGTTTCTATACCAATCTTAACACCATCTATGATATAAAAATTAATATTATGTTCTGCTATATATTTTTTCATTGAATTTGGTAATTTCTTATCAAGTTCTTTTTCATCATATTGACAATTTAATAAGAATGTACCTCCATCTACTAAATCTTCGACCATTTTATATTTATCTACATATGAAGCATTGTGACAAGCTACAAAATTTGCTTTTGATATAAGATATGTAGATTGTATTGGATATTTACCAAATCTCAAATGAGAGCAAGTAAGACCTCCTGACTTTTTACTATCGTAATCAAAATAAGCTTGTGCATATAATTTTGTATTGTCACCTATAATCTTTATAGAATTTTTGTTTGCACCAACTGTTCCATCTGAACCAAGCCCCCAAAACTTACAACAAGTTGTCCCCTCTCGTGTAGAGTTAAATGGTTTCCCTTCTTTTAATGATAAATTTGTCACATCATCTTCTATTCCTATTGTAAATCTTTCTTTTTTTGTATTTTTAAATACTGCAGCAATTTGTTCTGGTGTAGTATTTTTAGAGCCTAAGCCATATCTACCTGATAATACTTTTACTTTTTCAAATTTTGTTCCCTTTATTGCAGCAAGCACATCAAGATATAATGGCTCTCCAATTGAACCTGGCTCTTTTGTCCTATCAAGAACTGATAAAACTTTACAACTTGAAGGGATTGCTTTTATAAAATGATTTTTTGAAAATGGTCTATATAGTCTAACTTTAATAACACCAATTTTTGCTTTTGTAGTTTTTCTCAAATAATCTATTGTCTCATCTATTGTTTCACATACAGAACCCATAGCAACTATTACAACTTCAGCATCCTTTGCTCCATAATAATTAAACAATTTATAATTTGTTCCAATTTTTTCATTTATCTTATCCATATATTTTTCAACAATGTTTGGCATATCATCATATGCAGCATTGCAAGCTTCTCTTACTTGAAAGAATATATCTGGATTTTGTGCTGAACCTCTCTCATCAGGGTGATTCGGATTCATAGCATTGTTTCTAAATTCTTTTAATGCTTTTACATTAAGCATTGATTTTAAATCCTTATAATCCCAAGTTTCTATTTTTTGTATCTCATGTGAAGTTCTAAATCCATCAAAAAAATTTATAAATGGTAAATGCCCTTCTATGGCAGAAAGATGTGCAGCAGGTGTTAAATCCATAACTTCTTGAACTGAGGATTCGCAGAGCATACATACACCAGTTTGCCTACAAGCATATATATCAGAGTGATCTCCGAAAATTGATAGTGCATGGCTTGCAACTGCTCTTGCTGATACATTAAATACTCCTGGGAGTCTCTCCCCTGCAATTTTATATAAATTAGGTATCATTAATAATAGCCCTTGTGAGGCAGTGTATGTCGTAGTTAATGCTCCTGCTGCTAAACTTCCATGCACTGCCCCAGCAGCTCCTGCCTCTGATTGCATTTCTTTTACAACAACTTTTTCTCCAAAAATATTTGTTTTCCCCTCTGTCGCCCACTCATCTGTATGTTCTGCCATCACAGATGAAGGGGTTATTGGGTAAATGGCAGCTACTTCTGTATAAGCATAAGATGCATGTGCAGCAGCCTCATTTCCATCCATGGTTTTCATTTTTCTTGACATAATACCCTCCTAAATCTTTTTTATATTTTAAAAATTTTTTTTATCACAATTAATTTTAACATTTTTATTAATTGTTTTCAACACAATAAAAAGTAGGGATAAAATCAAAATTTTACAAAAAAACATTAAAAAATAATAATCTCTATTAATGATATGCTCTATAATATAATATCCAAATATTACTATTTCATTTACTATAATATAATAAATTTAAAGGAATATTTAATAATTCAAATTTTAAAATTTTCATTTGTCGTAGGTGCGAATTAAAAAAAAGTAGGTGCACCTATCTATCGGTAGATAGGTTGCACCTACAAACAATATATCAATATATTTATAATTAACTAAATTTTTATTTTAACTATTTTTTAATAAATATAAAACTCTGGCTCAAAACCCCTATATCCTGTAGTATAATATGCTGAGACTTTCATATTAGCTTCATTTACACTAGCAGGATACATAGAAATATATATTGAATATTCAGTTCCTTTATCAACAAAACCGTTAATATCAAATTTATAAAAAACTTCTTGATAACCACTAACATGATATCTATATGGATAATAATAAACAACACTATTTTCTGCAAAACCATCATAGTCACCTAACCACTTACTACCATATGGAGCAATAGCAGCAGATAAGAAATAAATATAAAGAGTATAATTATTATTAGTTTTAGTTTCTCTATATGCATT